>JBFMAE010000066.1:0-6199 GCA_040756085.1 Thermodesulfobacteriota bacterium
TGGGGAGCATGGAAATTCTCAGGGGAGCAAGAGAATTAGGGCTGAAAGCAAAAGAAGCTCAGGTCTCTTTTGAACGCTTGAAACATCTTCACATGCCTGCCATTGCTTCTTTTGATGGTGGGAAATTTATTGTCCTTGCAAAAACCGATAGTGATAAAGTCCTGATCTTTGACCCCGTCGAAGGAAAGCCGAAACTTCTTCCGAAAGACGATTTTTCTTCCAAATGGGGAAAGAAAATTATTCTTCTAACCTACCGGAAATCGATCGCTCCCTCTGAGAGGCCTTTTGGTATCTCCTGGTTTGTCCCTTCGATCTGGAAATATCGAAAACCCTTTTCCGAGGTTCTAACCGCATCGCTGATTCTTCAAATCTTCGGTTTGGTAACTCCAGTTTTCACACAGGTGATCATTGACAAGGTGTTGGTCCATCGAGGGATCACCACGCTCAATGTCCTTGCGATCGGCCTGATCACCATCATCTTGTTCGAAGGCCTTCTGAGCATTCTCAGGACTTATCTCTTTGCCCATACCTCCAACCGGATCGACATCTCCCTGGGGACAAAACTCTTCAAGCACCTCTTCTCGCTACCGCTTAAATATTTCGAGGTTCGAAGGGTGGGCGACACTGTGGCCAGGGTGAGGGAGCTTGAAAATATTCGACATTTCTTAACCGGAGCTCCCCTGACCTCAGTCCTTGATGTGATGTTTATCGGAGTCTATTTGGTTGTCATGTTTATTTACAGCACCACATTGACATTTGTCGTTTTGGGAGCCATGCCTATATTTGCTCTGCTCTCTTTGATCATCACTCCAATGCTCCGGCACAGACTCGATGAGAGGTTCAATCGTGGAGCAGAAGCGCAGGCCTTTCTCGTGGAGATGGTGACAGGTGCCCAGACCGTCAAGGCGATGGCTGTTGAACCGGAGGTTCAAAAGAGGTGGGAGGGGCTTTTAGCAAACTATGTGAGGGCATCCTTTAAAACCTCTAAACTCTCAGGGGTGGCAGGTTCGGTGGGCCAATTGATTGATCGGGGATCTACGCTTGCCATCCTCTGGTTGGGCGCTCACCTGGTGATGAAAGGGGATTTAACCGTTGGACAGTTGATTGCATTTCAAATGCTTTCAGGTCGTGTGAGCGGGCCGGTGCTCAGACTGGTTCAACTATGGCAGGATTTTCAACAAACCGGGATTTCAATCAGAAGGCTCGGGGATATCTTTCATAGCACTCCTGAGCCTTCTCTCAATGTGACAAAGTCGAGGTTTCCAGCCATCCGGGGCCACATCAGGTTAGAGAATGTTGCCTTCCGGTATCGCTTGGACGGGCCCGAGGTGTTGAAAAAAATAAATTTGGACATTAAGGCCGGAATGATCCTCGGGATTGTCGGTCGAAGTGGTTCTGGAAAGAGCACCTTAGCTAAGTTGATTCAGAGGCTTTATCTCCCTGAATCAGGGAGAATCCTGATTGACGGAATTGACCTTAGCCTTGCTGACCCGGCATGGTTGAGAAGGCAGATTGGTGTCGTTCTTCAGGAGAGTTTTCTCTTTAACGGAAATGTGAAGGAGAATATCGCCTTTCATTATCCCCAGGCACCGATGGAGGATATCATTCGTGTTTCGAATCTTGCAGGAGCTCATGAGTTTATCCTCGAACTCCCGGAAGGTTACGATACGATTGTCGGTGAAAGGGGCACAGCCCTCTCCGGTGGCCAGAGGCAGAGGGTGGCCATTGCCAGGGCACTCCTGACCAATCCCCGAATCCTGATCTTTGATGAGGCCACTTCTTCCTTAGATTCTGAATCTGAGGGAATTATTCAAAGAAACCTAAGACAGATCTGCCGCGGAAGAACGGTCATTCTCATAGCTCACAGACTTTCGACGTTAAGGATTGCGGAGAGGATTATTGTCTTAGAAAAAGGGGAGATTGTGGAGTTGGGAACTCACGACGAATTGATGGGAAGAAAGGGACTGTATCATCATTTACAGCTTCAGCAGAATGTGGAGTTAAGGATTTAAATAGGAAATGGGAAATAGGAAATGGGAAGTTAAAAAACAAATAGCAAATAAGAAATAAGAAGTAATAAATCCCATTTCTCATTTCCCATTTTCTACTTATTAATTTTGTTATGAAAAAAGATCGATTGGATTATGAGTTTTTGCCTGAGGCGTTGGAGATTGAGGAGACGCCTCCTTCTCCTTTCGGAAGGATTCTTCTCTGGACGATTGTTCTGCTAATGGTCGTCGCTTTTCTGTGGAGTTATTTCGGAAAAGTGGACGAGGAGGTTGTAGCCAGGGGAAAGGTGATACCGGACGGTATGGTCAAGGTCATTCAACCGAGAGAGACTGGAGTGATACGATCGATCCGTGTAGAGGAGGGGCAGAGGGTTAAGGAGGGAGACCTCCTCATCGAACTCGATCCCACCATGACACAGGCTGAGGTGGAGAGCTCTGAGAGGTCCCTGGCGATCAACCGCTATGAGATGACAAGGCTCAAAGCTGAATTGAGAGGTGAAGATATTCGCGGATCAGGAAAAGATCATGACAGAATACTCCTTCTTCAGAAAGATCTGAAACAGGCGAGAGAGGCTGAACACAGGGCCAAGGTGGCGTCCCTCGAGTTGGTTATTTCCCAGAAAAAGACAGCCCTCCAGTCGGCAGAAGAAAGCATCGTCAAACTTGAGAAGGCGGTTGAACTGGTCAGCAAACAGGAAGACGCCCTGAGGCAGTTAGCAGAGAAGGGGTACGCCTCCATGATGGAACACCTCCAGAGACAGAAAGAATTGGTCAGGACAGAAAAAGAGCTGAATGAACAGAGAAAGCTGTCCGAACAGATCAGGGATGGGTTAAAAGAGGCGGAGAGAAACCTGGAGGCATTAAAAAAGGAGAGGGAGCGGTCCATCCTGGGTGAGATTCTCGAAAAGGAGAGGGCCATAACGATTCTTGAAGGTGAGTTTATCAAGGCCAGTAAAAGATCCCAGTTGGAAAAGCTTTACAGCCCTGTTAACGGAACGGTTCATGGCCTTGCCACGCATACCATCGGAGGGGTTGTCACTTCGGCTCAACCCATTGTGACTATTGTTCCGGAGGGAACGCCCCTGGTTGTTGAAGCCATGGCTCTCAACAAGGATATCGGATTCATTCAATCGGGTCAGAAGGCCGAGTTAAAATTGGACACCTTCCCCTTTCAGAAATACGGAACGATCGAGGCCGAACTTTTCTATGTGAGCCCCGATGCCCAGGAGGATCAAAAAATAGGATTGGTTTACAAGATCAAATTGAGACCGAAGCGATTTATGATTCGGGTCAAAGAAAAAGATATTCCTCTCACGCCGGGGATGGCGGTGACAGCGGAAATTAAAACAGGGGAGAGAAGGGTGATCGAGTTTTTCATCTCCCCCTTCATCAAATATGTAGATGAGTCGTTAACCCTCAGGTAATCCTTCCTTCTTAAGTAATCAGAAGAAATGCGATGCCTATTGACCTGTGTAATACTACAAGACCTGACCTTCTCAATTTCTCTTTAATTCCCTTATCTTTTCCAATGTATCTCTATAAATATTATCCTTCGAAGGATCGAGCTCAATCGCTTTTAAGGCAAAATTTTCTGCTTCGTCGAGATTCTCACGCTTGGTGTAGTAAAGCCATGCAAGATTATTATAGGCATTTGCATTTTTAGGTTCTTTCTTGATCATCTTTTTGTAGTAGGCTTCTGCCTCACTCAATTCATTCTTCAGGAAATGTGCGTTTCCAAGATAAAGATAAGCTATCGGAAGTTCCTTGGCTGCCTGTTTATATTCTTTAATGGCATGATCAAGCATGCCTTTTTTCTCGTAGGCCAATCCGAGATTCAAATGTTCTTCGGGGGTGAGCGGGTCTTTCAAAACAATAATCTTCGGCAGGGAACAATTGGAAAGAAGTATCAGGACACAAACGCCAAAGAGAAGGGTAAACCCCGTATATCCCCACCCTAAAGGACTGGACTTTTCTTTATCTTCAGATTTGAAATTGCATTCATCCCCAGTCTGAAGCCTAGGGCTTTCGGGATTATACGGGGTAAACAGTATCCTCTGTATGATAAATAATCGCAATCGGCCTTTCATCGTTGAGGGGTGATCAGGAGTGTCCAGAACTGTGTCCTCTTCCATGATTTCATAAAATCCTTCAGGGAGATGGGTTTTAGACGATCCCTTCCAGAATTGGCGATAACGCCATTTTCATCATAACCCACCACCACCATAAAATGGTTCTGTTGATATATCCAGAAGCCATAATCGACCAAGACAATGACAGGATAACCTGAATCAATCTTACCTTTCAATTCTTCAAGAGTCCCCTTGTAATAATCAGCTTTTAGACCTTTTTTTTCCGCATATAAAATCATATCTAAATTCAGAGTCCCTTTAGCTGATTTGCTGTATATTTCAGCAGCAACATCTTCTGGGGAGACGGAGATCCCCCAATAATTTAAAACACCTGCGAGGGAGGCGGGACCGCACTGGTAAGTCTCCTGCGGGAAAAATGGGACATTCTCGATAAGGTGAAGGGATTTAGATTCTTTTATAGAGGGGATTCCAGCACATGAGAGCAGCCAGGATAGAATCAAAAGTAATAATATAGAGGGGCGCCCCCAAAGGGAAACGCCCCTTATGAAAAAGCTTTTAGGCAAGATATTTTTCCTAATTATTTTTCTCTTTCGAGAACAATTCGGTGACCCGAAAGATAAATAATGACGCCAACCAGAACGGCTACCAATAGGATGACAATGAGTATTGCCCAACCATCGCCACCCACCTTTAATTCATCCAGATTGAGGGCCAGTTGATGGATCTGGTGGTCACTAAGCTGGCTTAGCTTCTTCTCAATTTCTTCTGGCGTAAAACCAAACACCTTGAGTCTTTCTCTGACCATCTTCATCTCAAGCACTTTTCGAATCTTCTCAAGATCAGAAGAGCGATCGAATGACAACATGGAAATGGCCTCGGAAGGGGAAAATCCTGCATAGACTCTGGGGGTTATACCGATAATGAACATTGCCACCACCAGATAATATGCAACATATTTCATCCATGATTGCTTCACCTTCCTCACCTCCTTTCATTGAAATATCTTCATGTAAAAAATAATATGAAAAGAAGAATGGAGTGTCAAGAAGAAATTAATATTTTTTGCTTATCGAAATTTGGAGATTAGATCAATCCTTGAATGGAATAACCCTATCCAGAAAAGGTGGGATCGGTCAAAGCAGGAGGTATAGGGGCATGCTCATTAATAATATATTAAAATACTCATCGGCATCTCATTGATTGGGTGAGATCTCCCCCAAGGTAAATCGGCCACTGAGGACCCGCTTTAACTTCCAAAGATCCTCTTCTAATATCCGAATAAATTTTAATCCATATTCATATCCCTCCCAATCTTCCTCCCAATAGATATCTTTACGGATGATCTCCGCTAATAGATCGAAATTGGCCAATTCGAACCCCTTGGGAAACAAGACAGCGATATTTAATTTCGTACCCACAGGGATATTTTTGACGGAATGGATAAGAAGGCCTGCTTCACTTATATTGACAACCAACCCTCCATGAGCATGAGGGATATCCGTCACTCGATATTCAAGCGGTAAATCCATTAACAACCGAGGATATTTCCTTCTATCGCTGTAATAATTTGAATAATTCATCATATCCTCTCTTTTGACTTTTTATCGATTCATCATTCAACTCTTATCCTGCTTAAATTAATATCCGGGTACCCATTTCATTGAGATAGGGTCATCTGATCTTCTCGCTTGAACTTTAATTGGCGATGGAGGAATTTACTCCTTTCGATTTTAAACCCTTTCTGTTTCTGATAATTAAGAACAGAGTAAAAGTTTTTGAAACCAAACATCCTTCCTATAGCGCTTACGGGTAGCGAACTGTTTTTATAAAATTGGATGGCTTTAATGATATTTTCACTTCTAATTGTCGCAAACACTTTGGATACAAAGCCTGCTTTTTTTAACTGACTCAGATGTCGATTGCACATCTGGTCATCGATATTCAGCATCAGAGCGATTTGCCTCCTTGTCACCAATTCATCCTTTTTGGCTATCTGCAAGATTTTCCTGCAGACCTCACATCGGTCAATCCGTTGATGGCGCATGAGGGATTTGGGTCTGTTGACCACATACCCGAGTCGTTTAGCCTTCATCAAAATTT
>JBFMAE010000067.1:0-2915 GCA_040756085.1 Thermodesulfobacteriota bacterium
GGGTTCTCACGAGGAAGGGAAAATCTCTTTCTTCCTCTTTTTTCCGAATATTTTAGATAGCAGAATGCTCAACTCATAGAGTCCGATCAGGGGAAGGGCCATGAGCACCTGAGAGACGAGATCGGGCGGGGTCATGATTGCAGCGAAGACGAAAATCAGAAGAATAGCATATCTCCTCTGCCGGGCCAGCGTCTTTGCATCGACCACTCCGATCTTCGCCAGAAGCACCAGGACCACGGGGAACTCAAAAACCAGGCCAAAGGCAAGCAAAAATTTGATGCTGAAGGAGAGGTATTCCTTCATGCTCGGCATGGGCTTGATGAAGTCCGTGGCATACCCCAGAAGAAACTTAAAACCGACAGGGATGGCAATGAAGTACCCGAAAAGAACCCCCATGGCAAAAAAGAGCCAACCACCAAAGACAAATGGGATCGCATATTTCTTCTCTTTTTGATACAGACCCGGAGCGACAAACGCCCAGATTTGATAAAGGACGAAAGGGGAGGCCAGGATCAGGCCTGCAACGAAAGCCACTTTCATATAAGTGAAGAAGGCCTCAGCCACACTGATGAAGATCAATGAGCCACCCGCTGGCATCATTTTCAGGAGAGGGGTAGCGAGGATATTGAAAATGGATTCGGCAAAAGCATAGCAGAGGGCGAAACCTATTCCGATAGCGATAAATGAGAAGATCAACCGCTTCCTCAATTCCTGGAGGTGAGCGGTCAGGGGAAGTTTCTTTTCATTCATGGGAAGGGATCCCTTCTTTCACCCCTTCCGGTTCCTCCTTCTTCTCCGCTTCGACCTTCTCCCCTTCTATAGGAGCCGACGCCTCTTCGAGGGGTGGGGGTTCTGCAGAAACAGAGGGTTCTTCCTGTACCGGTGTCTCTGTGGTTGCCTCTATCGTTGTGGAGTCCTCTTCAATCAAATGAGCCAGATTCTCTTCGGTGATCGTATTTTTCAACTCCTCTAAATCCCTGGTCTCCGCTTCAAAACTCTCCTTCACCTCTTCGGTCGCCTTTTTGAACTCCCTCATTGCTCTGCCAAAGGCTTTGGCCAGTTCCGGAAGTTTATTGGGCCCGAAGACGATTAAAGCGATAGCTACGATGATCAGCAATTCCGGCAATCCGATATTAAACATATCTTCACCTCAGGGATTTTATATCACAATTTTTCTTCCCTTTGCAATGGGTTAAGGTTCGCCCGTCCTCCCCAGTAGCACTGCTCTATTTTCTGAGCAATGCGATATCGTAAATGTTATAATAGTTTTCATCTGGTGAACCCATGGAACTTGAATTTCTAAAAACACTGGTCATCATCTTTGGTGTCTCTGCCTTCGTCGTCTTTATTCTTCATAAATTGAGAATGCCTTCGATCGTTGGGTTCCTCCTCGCCGGGGTTTGCTTAGGGCCATCTGGATTTGGATTGGTTCAAGATGTTCGTGAAGTCGAACTCCTTGCCGAGATAGGGGTCATCCTCCTCCTCTTCACGATCGGTCTCGAACTCTCCTTAAAAAGCCTCAAGAGGATCAGTTCAACCATTCTGGGAGGAGGCTTTTCACAAGTCCTCTTCACCCTTCTCGCCACGGCAGCGATCGCCTATCCCTTCCTTGGCAAATTGAATGAATCCCTTTTCACGGGATTTCTCGTTGCCCTGAGCAGCACAGCCATTGTCTTGAAGATGCTTTTTGACCGGGCTGAAATGGATTCCCCCCATGGACGCCTCTCCATGGGCATCCTGATCTTCCAGGACTTGTGCGTCGTGCCGTTCATGCTCCTGATCCCCATTCTGGCCGGCAACCAGGGAAGTTTTACCGGACTATTATGGACAATGGTCAAATCAGCCACAATCATCTTCGTCGTCATTTTTGGCGCCCGATGGCTGGTCCCCAATATCCTTCACCAGATCGTCCGCACACGAAGCCGCGAACTCTTCGTCATCACGATCATCCTCCTCTGTCTTGGAACAGCCCTCCTGACCTCAAGATTTGGACTCTCTCTGGCCCTGGGGGCCTTCCTTGCAGGGTTGGTCATCTCCGAGTCTGAATATGCCTATCAGGCGATCTCGGATATTCTGCCTTTCAAGGATAGTTTTAATGGTCTTTTCTTTATCTCGGTAGGGATGCTGATGGATTTTAGATTCCTCAGCGAAAATCTCCTCCTCGTTCTCTTGGCTGTCCTCTTCATCTTACTCCTCAAGACATTCACCGGTTTCTTCTCGGTACACCTCTTAGGTCATCCCATCCGGGTCTCCCTCCAGACCGGCCTTCATCTTGCACAGATCGGCGAATTCTCATTCGTCCTCGCTACGACCGGCAAGTCGGCCGGACTCATCACGGAAAGTCTTTATCAGCTCTTCCTCTCTGCCTCCGTCTTGACCATGCTGTTGACCCCTTTTATCCTCAGAGCCTCTCCCGGTATCTCCGTCTGGATGAGTTCGAAAAGGCTTCTTGAAAGACTGGACAGAATGCGAAAAAGGACCGAGAAGGAAGGCCTCCCTGCAAAGAGGGAGGGACATGTTATCATTGTCGGTTTTGGTTTAAATGGAAGGAATCTGGCAGAAGTGTTAAAAGAAACATCCGTTCCTTATGTCGTCCTTGAGTTAAATATTGACACCGTTCTCGAAATGAAAAAAAGGGGAGAACCGATTTTTTATGGAGATGGCACCCGTTTAGAAATACTCCATAAATTAGGACTGGCAACGGCCCGATTGCTGGTGATTGTCATTTCTGATCCTGCCTCGACCCGGAGGATTGTTCAGATGGCCAGAAAAGAAAACCCCCGGCTTTATCTCATCGTCAGAACCCGATATACGGCAGAAGTAGAGGATCTCCTCAAACTGGGGGCAAACGAAGTCATCCCTGAAGAATTCGAGACATCGATCGAAATCTTTGCAAAAGTACTGCATCACTATCA
>JBFMAE010000068.1:0-9742 GCA_040756085.1 Thermodesulfobacteriota bacterium
AGGGAATATTTGTCATGTTTATTCTTGAATTGATCTATGCGGGATTGGAGTCTTTGAAAGAGTATATCGCTCTCCATGTGATTACCTGTTTAATTCCTGCTTTTCTACTGGCAGGGGCAATGGTCACATTCATTTCGAAGGAAACGATCATCTGTTATCTTGGGGCAGCTGCCCACAAGCTCAAATCCTTTGCCCTGGCCAGTGGTGGAAGTTTCTTTCTAGCAGCCTGCTCGTGCACTGTGATTCCGGTTTCGACTGGTTTGTATTATGGTGGGGCAGGAGTGGGACCAGCCTTTATTGTTTTGTGGGTGGCTCCTGCTGTAAACATCTTGGCGATTGTTTATACAGGGGCTTTACTGGGCTCCCAGATGGTGATTGTTCGGATTCTTTCGGCCTTAACTATGGCCTTTGTTGTGGGATGGGTAATGAGCTTTGTCTTTCGGCGCGAAGAGACTCAGAGGACAGGATTGGGATTCAGTTTGAATCCTGGAGGAGGAAAGATTATCTCCCATAAAGATCTTATTTTGATCCTTCTGGTGGTGGCAACTCTTCTGGCTCCCAATTATCTTGTGCAGAAGGGTCCCTATCTTCATAAAGTCTATGTCTGGGCCATAGGGATGATCGTTATTGGAATCTATGCCTTTAAAGTGAAGTCATGGGATGAGATTCGTAACTGGATGCAAGAGACATGGTGGTTTGTGAGGATTATTCTTCCATTGTTATTGGCCGGGGTCTTTGTGGTCGGAGTGATCGGGAAGCTTTTGCCCCAACAATGGGTTGAAGGATGGTTAGGAGGAACAAGCGTTCAGGCTTCTTTTCTTGCAACAGTAATCGGACAGATCATGTATTTTGCCACGATGACGGAAGCACCGTTCATTCATAAAATGTTAGGTTTAGGGATGGGGAAAGGACCAGCCTTAGCGCTCCTTCTGACGGGTCCTGGGATGAGTTTACCTAACATCCTGGCCATTATCAGAGTCTTCGGAATCAAAAAAGGGCTATTTTATGTGATGTTGATCTGTGTTCTTGGAACGTCTGTAGGTTGGTTCACAGGAAATTTCATTTTTTCATAAAAACTTCTTAAGAAGGAGGAGAACAACATGAAACGGATCGAAGTCCTCGGTATGGGTTGACCCAAGTGCAATCAGCTCGAGGAGCGAGCTAAAGATGCAGTCAAGGAGTTAGGGATTGATGCTGAAGTAGCTAAGGTAAAAGACATCAAGACGATTGCAACGATTGCAAACTACGGAGTCCTGGTCACCCCCGCTTTAGTTGTGGATGGGGTTGTTAAGGTAGCAGGAAAGGTTCCGAAAGTAGAAGAAATCAAAAAATGGATTAAATAAAAGGGGGGCAAAATGGAAGAGAAATGTTTATGTGAACCGACTGAAATTTTAATCTTTCCTTGCTCCGGCGGTTCCAATGTCGGGCAGATTGCCAATGAAGTGAGTGTCAAACTAACTCAAAACGGCATGGGCAAGTTTTTCTGTCTTGCAGGAATTGGTGGGCATGTAAGCGGGATGATCGAATCCACTAAGGCAGGCAAAATTCTTGTCGCCATCGATGGTTGCCCAGTGGCGTGCGCTAAGAAAACGCTTGAACACGCTGGATTCAACATCGACGAATATGTTCAAGTCACCGAACTCGACATAGAGAAAGATCACGATTTAAACCTCACATCTGCTGATGTTGACAAGGTAACCACATATTTAACGCCTCGGATTCTGAAAAAGAGAGGACAGTCATAACCGGAGAAGACTGAAGAAAAGGATTATCGTTTAGTTCTTGTGGGTGGTACGCAGATGGGTTTAATCGGGTTAAAGGGAATTGAAAAGCCAAGACCATTTTAAATGGGAGGTGCCTTATGGAAATCAAGATTTTAGGCCCTGCTTGCATTAATTGCCTTAAACTCGAACTTTTAGTTGCAGAGGCCCTGAAAGAAACAGGGCGTGAGGCAACAATAGTGAAGGTGGTGGAGGACAAAGAGATATCTAGATTTAGGGAAGTTCCTCCAATCTTATTGGTTGGAGGGAAAATCGTTCATGCTGGCTTACCTCTTCCATCACTGGATAAGATAAAGGGATTTATCTCCCCAATAGGGTAAGATACGGTGGTGAAAATTCTGCTTATTGAGGAGAAATAAGGTCCAATTCTTCATTAGCAAATAAAAAGGAGGAAACTAAAAATGGGTGAAGAACGGATTAGTAGGAAACTCTCTTTCTTGGATCGCTTTCTCACGCTGTGGATCTTTCTGGCGATGTTTGGGGGTGTGGGTTGGGGATATCTTTTCCCAGGTGTAGTCGGCTTCTGGAATCAATTTCAAGTAGACACCACCAACATCCCTATCGCCATCGGTCTTATTCTAATGATGTATCCCCCCTTGGCCAAGGTGAAATATGAGCAGATGGGAGAAGTCTTCCATAACTACAAAGTTCTCGAACTCTCATTAATCCAAAATTGGATCATTGGACCTATTCTTATGTTTATCCTGGCTATCATCTTCCTCTCTGACCATTTTGAGTATATGGTAGGGCTGATTTTGATCGGATTGGCCCGCTGCATTGCAATGGTGATTGTTTGGAATGATCTGGCATCAGGAGACCGGGAATACTGTGCTGGTCTGGTCGCTTTCAACTCCATCTTTCAGGTCATCTTCTTCTCCATTTATGCCTATATCTTCATTACGGTTCTGCCTCCGTTTTTAGGGTTAAAGGGGATGGTGGTTAAAATCACGATCGGTCAGATTGCTGAAAGTGTGTTTATTTATCTCGGGATTCCATTCATCGCCGGAGTACTCTCACGGCTGGTGGGGCTCAAAACCCTAGGCCGAGAATGGTACGAGCAGAAATTTGTTCCCAAAATCAGCCCCATCACGTTAATCGCCCTGCTCTTCACCATTCTAGTCATGTTCTCTCTCAAGGGTGAATATATTGTTCAGCTTCCTCTGGATGTGGTACGGGTTGCTATCCCATTGTGCATCTATTTTGTTGCCATGTTCTTCGTCTCCTTTTATTTATCGATGAAAGTTGGGGCCACTTACGAACAATCGACCACCTTAAGTTTCACCGCTGCATCGAATAACTTCGAGCTTGCCATCGCTGTTGCCGTAGCGGTCTTCGGCATCAATTCCGGCCAGGCCTTTGCAGCGGTTATCGGGCCTTTGATGGAAGTCCCTGTTTTAATCAGCTTGGTAAACGTAGCCCTTTTCTTTAAGAGAAAATATTTCCCTTATGCCATCGAGACTCCTACCGGAATCTGTCATGTAGCCTGCGAGCCATGAACTTGAATTCTGGGATGATGGAATAGTGGAATAACGGAATGATGAGGAATTAGAAAATCATGAAAAAAAGAGGATTGCTTTTATCTGTATTGAAAATGCCCGGCGAAGTCAAATGGCAGCAGGATTTGCCGAAACTATTGGTGGATGGAAGTTGGAGGCTTACAGTGCGGGCTCCCGTCCTTCTGATAAGATCGATCCACTGGTGATAAAGGTGATGAAGGAGAAAGGCATCGATCTCTCTGGTAAGCAGCCGAAGGGATTAAATGACCTTCCCCCCATTGAGATGGACTATCTTGTTACTATGGGGTGTGAGGAGACTTGTCCTGCCGTCCCAACAAAAAAGATTATCGATTGGCAAATTCCAGACCCCAAAGGAAAATCGATAGATGTCTTCAGGAATGTCAGAGATACAATTGAGAAGAAGGTTAAAACTTTACTCAAGGAAATCGAGTAGGAATTGGTTGAATCCCCCCGAAAGACATGGCAAGACTATGTCCGCCGGGGCCACCTTTCTTGCAGACCATGAATTACGACATTGCAGAGGTTTGAATAGCCGCTATCAATCCTCTGTTTTTTGATACCCGAAAATGTTTCAATCTGATTCTCATATATTGAACCCGTATACATGATCTCTATCGGTAATCTTCGACACTTAAAGCATGCCCCGATTGTAAAGGTAGGTGAAGTCATTAGCAGTAACTTGGTTTGACAGTGTATGCCAAGGTAAGTCTTGGTTTTCACAGTTTGAATTCGTTTATACGTGATATATTCTCATTGGTGCGAAATTGCTTTAGTAGGCATATTGACAGTTGGTGATATTTCTGCCAAATAGGGATCATTGTATGAGAATTGGTTAATTATCTCATCTCTGTCTCCTTTTTTGTATAGGCGCTCTTAGTATCGGGCCATCGGGGGCGCCTATTTTTTTATGCAGGAGTTAGTCATGGAGATCAAGATTAACGTTCCTTTGATTAATAAGATCAGTGCCCTGTTTTTCAAGGCTGCGCCAGAATCAGAAAAGCCCAGAAGAAGGGAAGATACGACAGAAGCCAGCTTAGATGTTGGTGTGATTTCGTTCTATTACAAGAAGGTCAAGCTTGAGAGGACGAGGAAAGCGAAGTATGGCGATTACGAAGTTATGGATGATGAGTATCCAGAAATTTCCACTGCCCTTGATCTGTATGCTGATAACGCAACGAAGGATAGGAATGAGGACGGGGATGTGATTGAGATCAAGACGGATAACTCGAAGGTGAAGAATATCCTGAATGAGATGATCGATCGGACGAGGCTTCAGCAGGCGCTGTGGGATACAGCCAGACAGATGGCGAAGAAAGGCGATGATTTTGATGAAGTATTCGTTGATGATAAAGGCTTCGCCGGTAATTTTGGGGTCACCCATTAAACCTTCAAAATTCAATTTTTAAATTTCGCTTACGGTACCTTCTGCGCTGAAAAAAGAAGAACAGGAATACGGCCCATACCCGAGCAAGTCGAATAGTATTGGACGATAGTTGATGGAAAGAAATTATTGGGAAATCTCTTTGACTATTTTTCTCTGTTCTATTCTTCCTCAAGTTTTTTGATATTTGGGAGGGCTGCTTTCTGGATAATTTTTTTCTAAGCTTCAAGATTTAAGATGCGATGCTTGAATCTTTTGTTTGTAAATCATGGCATCCAGGGGAACAAAGAGGGGCAGGGGGATATTCTTTTCAAACGGTGATGATGCCTTTTCGCACGGCATATTTAACCAAATCAGTGCGGTTGTGAATATCAAGTTTAGACATAAGGTTAGTCTTATGTCCCTCTACCGTTTTAACACTGATTACCAACAGATCAGCAATTTCTCGGGTATTATATCCTTCTGCTAAAAGCTTGAGTATTTCCCTTTCCCGGTCTGTCAATTGTTTGTAAGGATCTTGTTCTTTCCTTATGCTGGCTTCCTGCTGATAATCTTCAACCAAGATTCTGGCTGCAGATGGAGACAAAAAGGAATCTCCACGGTAAACAGAGCGAATTCCGGAAACGAGCTCGGAGGAGGCGGCTGTTTTGCTAATAAACCCACTGGCTCCAGCTTCAATAGCCCAAAATACATGTTCCTTATCGTCATATTGGGTGAGAACCAGGATCTTTATCCGAGGAAATTCCTTGCGTATGTGACGTGTGGCTTCCAACCCATTCATGTTGGGCATAGCTATGTCTATAAGCATTACATCGGGCATAAATTTTCTGACCATATCCAATGCGTCCCTTCCATTGGCAGCCTCACCTACCACCTCTATATCTCCTGCTAACCTCAGCAAGGCACAAATGCCATCACGGACGATAGTGTGGTCATCCACTACCAGCACCCTTATTTTCGGCATAGCTCGTGCTCCTAACCCCTGGGACTTTGGCAATGGCTCTGGCCCCCTTTCCAGGCTGAGACTCTACATAAGCCTCGCCACCTACCGCCGCTACCCTTTCTCTCACACCAAACAGACCGGCACCACGCCCATCTTTCTCAATGCGTGTGATCTCGCTGACATTGAATCCCTTTCCATCATCCTCGATACATAAGATACACTCATTGGAGTTGCATTCCAAACGGATAATAGCTTTTTTCGCCTCAGAATGCCTCACAATATTGCTCATAGTTTCCTGTGCGACGCGGAAGAGCGTCAGTTCAGCTTCATGAGATAAACGTCGTTGTTCCATTCCTTTAAATTCTGTGGTCACATTAATGCCTTTGGAAGCGAGATTGGTCTCAGCAAGATTGCGAATAGCGGCAGGCAGTCCCAATGTATCTAATAGAGTGGGGCGTAGTTCCCTTATAAGCCTGACAACTTCAGCACTTGCCTGAACCGCTATACTATGAATCTTTATTAACATTGCCTTGATCTCAGTACTTTTGACATTCCCCATTTCCATCATTTCAGTAAGAGCCTGCAGATTAAGCGCCATGGCAGTAAGCTGTTGACTGGTTTCATCATGTAGCTCTCTCGCGATCCTTTTTCGCTCCTCTTCCTGAATAGTAATCATTTGCCTCACCAGTGTTTGGTATCTTTTCCTAGCATCATTTAACCTTTTATATAGCTTTGCCTGCTCGATAGCTATGCCAAGCTGGTCTCCGATCGAGCCCAGAAGGTACATGTCATCTTTAGTGAAGTGCCGTGCCCTAGTGCTAGCGACATTCATCACCCCTAGGATCTTGTCTTTTGCTCGAAGAGGAACGCTTAGGAATGCTTTCAAACCTTCTGTCTTTATTAGATCAGGGTGGGCAGCACTTGGTTCCAAGGAGATATCCTCTAACAGTATCGCCCTTCCATTTTGAGCAACCTTTCCAGCAACTCCCTCACCCAGTTTGAAACGCATCTCCTCGGCGTATTTGGCAGAGAGACCCTGGTAGACAAAGTAGGATAGCGTGTTCGTTGGCTCATCAAGAAGCATGACTCCACCGATAACCCCATGCATAATCTCAAGCACACTATTCAAACCAACCTTAAGAATAGCTTCCAGATCCCAGAGGCCACTGATTGCTGCCGAGACGCGGCTTAAAGCTATTAGCTCATCGTCTCTAATCTTAGCCTCGTTCTCTGGATCATGCACGTTTTCCGATTCCATTCTTGGACCTCCACTGCTGAAATTACTTTCGCAAATTAAGAATACCCTTACTTAGATTAACCATATACAAATTCACATTTTCTGTCAATCCAAAGAGGCGAGGGTTAAGGCCTTATGGTGAAAAACGTTTTAAAAGTTTGATACTTCTTTTCTCCGATCCCTTTCACATTATTCAATTCTTCGACCGAGCGGAACCCTTTCCTTTTTTCCCGATAGGTTACAATCTCATGAGCTAAGGACTCCCCTATTCCTGGAATTAAACAAAGGTCTTCGAGGGAGGCTCGGTTGAGATCGAGGGGAATGGAGAAAACGAGCAATTTATTGGCCGCCATCCTCCCGATTTTGATTTTTATCTCATCATGATTAATCCCCCCATGTCCCTCCTTTCGTAAAGGGGGAGACTTTGATAAAGGAGGGAAAGGGAGGATTTCCGGAGGTTCTTTGACGATAGTGAGAAGGGTTCCTGATCCTAAGACCTCAGAAGATGAGCTTGCATCAAACTGGATGGCTCCCTTAAACCCTCCTGCACGGTCGATCGTTTCCTTTAATGTGGGAGAAGTTTGAAAGATATAGATTCCGGGGTTCTTCACCTCCCCTGAAACCTCTACCACAAACTCTCTGAGGGTCTCCTCTGAAGGAACAGGATCGGGATGGTCATAAAATTTAAAGTGGAGAATACCGAGGATGAGACAGGCTAAAAAGAAGAGGATTTTTTGCTGACCAAGGGAGAAATATTTCATAAATGACAAATTCTAAAATCCAATTTTCATATTAATATCAAATGACCAAATGTCTATAACTTTTTCCTTTATACATTTGGGTTCTGGGTTTCACTTGTTTCACTTGGACTTTGGGTTTTGACATTTGACCCTTTGCTTATTTTTCCCCTGCTTCTTCTCCTTTTAAAAGTTTGTAATCGATGGAATCGACCAGGGCCTGCCAACTGGCCTGAATGATATTTTCAGAGACTCCTACCGTTCCCCACTTCGATTCTCCATCTCCCGATTCGATGAGAACTCTGGTCTGGGCCGCGGTTCCTTCCTTGGTGGTGAGGATCCTTACTTTGTAATCCAGAAGTTTCACTTCCCTTAATTCGGGATAAAACTTCTCCAGGGCTTTTCGGATGGCATTATCCAAGGCATTCACCGGACCGTTTCCGACCGAGGCGGTATGCTCTACCCGATTCCCCACGCGCACCATGATCGTGGCTTCCGAAAGGGGAGGGGCTTCCTCCTCTTTCTTCTCCACGATCACACGAAATCCCATGAGTTCGAAAAACTTTTTATGTTGTCCAAGGGCCTTCTTGATGAGAATTTCAAAAGAGCCTTCCGCCCCTTCAAATTGAAACCCCTGGTTCTCCAACCGTTTCAGTTGGTTCAGGATCTCCCTTACCTTAGGATCCCTGCTCTCGAAATCGATTTTGAATTCAGCAGCCTTGTAGAGAATATTCGATTCTCCGGACAGATCCGAGATGAGAACCCTCTGACGGTTTCCAACCCGTTCAGGCTGGACATGTTCATAAGTGGCTCCGCTCTTTCGAATGGCGCTGACATGAACGCCACCTTTGTGAGCAAAGGCACTGTCCCCCACATAGGGAAGGTATTTATGATGGGGGAGATTGGCCAATTCTGAGACGAAACGGGAAACCTCTCTGATTTTTTTCAACTGGTCATCGCTGATACAATCAATCTTCATCTTCAACTTGAGATTGGGGATGATGGAACAGAGATTGGCATTTCCGCATCGTTCACCATAACCGTTGATGGTTCCATGAACCATCCCAATGCCTTCCTTGACCGCAAGGAGGGTGTTGGCCACAGCCATCTCCGTATCGTTATGGACATGAATTCCAAGAGGTGCGGCAATCTTCTTCTTCACCTCTTTGATGATAGATTGGACTTCATCAGGAAGCGCCCCCCCATTGGTGTCGCAGAGCACGATCCAATCGGCCTTTGCCTCCTGGGCAGCCCGAAGCGTTGCGAGGGCATACTTTGAATTGTTTTTGAATCCATCGAAGAAATGTTCTGCATCAAAAATGACCTCTGAAACCCGACTTTTGAGGAATCGAATGGATTCAAGGATGATTTCGAGATTTTGGTCGAGGGTGATATTTAATGCCTCAAGGGGGTGAATGTCCCAGGACTTCCCGAAGATGGTCACCACCTCTGTATCAGCCTCGATCAGAGCCCGGATGTTAGGATCATTCTGGGATGAAATCCCTGCTCGACAAGTACTTCCAAAGGCGACCATCTTTACCTGGGAAAGGGGAACGGATTTAATCTCTTTAAAAAATTGAAGATCCCTTGGGTTGGAACCCGGCCAACCCCCTTCGATATAATGGATGCCTAATTCATCCAGCTTTTGTGCAATTCGGACTTTGTCCTCAACAGAAAAGGTAATATCTTCCGCCTGAGAACCATCGCGTAGTGTTGTATCGTAGATTTTAATAGAATCGGAACGAATCAAAGTAAACTCCTCAATTATACGATGAACGATGTACGATAAACGATGAACAAAGATATTTGTTCATGGTTCAAAATCCATCGTTCATAGTTCTTCTTTCACCTCTGGCTTATCCAGTTCAAAAGCATCGTGGAGGGCACGGACGGCCAATTCAGTATATTTGGAATCGATGATGCAAGAGATTTTGATCTCTGAGGTTGAGATCATGTGGATATTGATTCCTTCCTTGGCCAGAGCGGCGAACATCTGGGTGGCCACATTCGAGTGGCTCCTCATCCCAACTCCAACAATCGAGACCTTGGCAATATCTTCATTGGCATTGACCTCTTTCCCTCCGATTTCCTTAAGGGCCCCCTTTACAATCTGGAGGGTCTGGGCGAAATCCGATTTGGGAACGGT
>JBFMAE010000069.1:0-6199 GCA_040756085.1 Thermodesulfobacteriota bacterium
CTCATCGGTATCATAGGTGGGGTTGGCTTCGAGAAAGGATTTTGTAAGGGCCATGATATTTCGATGGGAAATCATCGCCCCCTTGGGTGGACCGGTGGTGCCAGAAGTATAGATGATCATGGCCGTATCTTCAGGATGGATACGACTCATCCTCTCTTTCACACAGTCTGGATGGGCTTGAAGATAGGCCTTCGCCTTTTCAAGAAATTGGTCGAAGAAGATGATCTTCGGATGGGAAAAGCCCCATAGGCCTTTTGGATCCCAGACGACGACCTCCTTCAGATCGAATTGAGGAAGGATCTGTAATACCTTATCCACCTGCTCCTCATTCTCAACGAAGAGAATCTTCGTCTCCGAATGGTCTACCACATAGGCCACTTGCTCCGGGGCGGATGTAGGATAGAACCCACAGGTTGCCCCCCCCGCTGTCATGGTGGCAATGTGGCAGATCAACCACTCGGGCCGATTATCCCCGAGGATACCCACATATTCTCCGGGGGAGAGTCCAAGGGCGATCAGACCTGCTGCCACCTCTGTGACCCTCTCGCCATATTCTCTCCAGGAGATTCTATGCCATATCCCGTAATCCTTGTGCCGCAAGGCCACGCGGTCTTTCAGTCGCTCCACCTGCTTAAAGAAGAGGTCGGGGAAGAGATTCACCTCTTTTTCGATCACCATGTCCTCCTCTTCTTGTAGAGACGCCATCCTTTTGGAGAGATTGCCTCCCCGCCCAGCCCGAGGTAGAACTCCTTCACATCCTCGTTCTCCTCCAATTCATTGGAGGTTCCCTCCAGGACGATCCTTCCTCCTTCAAGGATATATCCGTAATGGGCGACCTTCAATGCCAGCCTGGCATTCTGTTCCACGATAAGGATGGTCGTACCTGCCTGGCTAATCTGGGTCAATGCCTCATAGACGTGCCGGGCAACCAATGGGGCAAGTCCAAGGGATGGTTCATCGAGCATCAGGAGTCGCGGCCTCCGGAGCAATGCCCTGGCAATGGCAAGCATCTGCTGCTCCCCTCCGGAGAGGGTCTCAGCCTGCTGGGTCTTTCTCTCTTGGAGGATCGGGAATAGGGAATAGACAAAAGAGAGATCGTCCATGATCCCTTCCTTTCTTCCCCAGCAGCCGATGTCGAGATTCTCCTTTACAGTCAATTCTCGAAAGAGCCCTCGATCTTCAGGGACATATACGATTCCGAAGACAGAGATTCTCTCTGGAGGTAAACGGGTGATTCGGCGTCCCGAAAAATCGATCGTCCCTTTTCTTGGTTGGTCCTTAAGGAGGCCTGCGATCGTCTTGAGAAGCGTTGTCTTACCGGCGCCATTGGGGCCTAAAACAGCAAATATCTCCTTCTCCTTCACTTCAAGAGAAATGCCCTGAAGGGCGTAGATTCGGTCGAAATAGAGGGTCTCGATACTTGCTATCTTAAGAAGAGGGGGCGAACTATTTGGATTCATTCTTCACCCAGGTAGGCCCGGATGACATCAGGATCTCTCTGGACCTGCTCCGGGCTTCCCTCAGCAATCTTCTGTCCGTAGTTGAAGGCTACCATTCGATCCGCCAGTCGTGAGGCGATCCGGAGGTCATGCTCCACAAGTAGGATGGTGATATGAAAACGGCCTCGAATCTCACCAATCCGGTAGGCTGACTCCTCTTTCTCTTCCGTCGTCAGGCCGGAGACCGGCTCATCCAGCAATAACAACTTGGGCTCAAGGGCTAAGGCTCGCCCCAGCTCAACCTTCTTCTGAATTCCATAGGGGCAATCGATGACCCGTGATTTACGGAATGCCTGGAGGTCCAGAAAATCGATGATCTCCTCCACCATCTCCCGATGGCGGAGTTCCTCCTTCCTTATTCTTAACAAGGCATAAATGGGATTTTTTCGGAACTTGATATGCCTTCCTAAGAGAAGGTTGTCTAAGACAGTCGTGTGGAGGAAGAGGCGGAGGTTCTGGAATGTCCTGGCAATGCCACAATGAGCAATGGAGTCCGGGGAGAGTCCCAAAAGACTCTCCCCGTTGAAGAGGATTTCGCCCCGATCGGGATTGTAAACACCTGAAATACAGTTAAAAAGGGTGGTCTTTCCCGATCCATTTGGACCGATGACCGCAAGGATCTCGCCTTCCTCCACCTGAAGATCAATACCAGCCAGAGCCCTGATTCCACCAAAGCTGATGACGAGATCATCGATTCTAAGAAGAGCCATAGAATTAAAATGAGATTTCTGAAAAATTCAAGAGATCTCTGATAAAAAATCTGTGTAATCTAATCAAAATCCCTGTCTGCGATAGGCAGGGGTGTAATCAGAGAGATCTGATGATTTTTTCAGAGCTCTTAAAATCTGGGCTTAAAGATCACAAAGTCAGTGATGGGAACATGCTGACCCCCCCTGGCGTGCATCAGGCGAACCCCGCTCACACCCATGTGGCGGTTTTCATCAAAAGTGGCCGGGGCTCCAACGCCTTCGGGCTTCCAATTCTTGATCTTCTCAAGGCCCTTAATCATCTTATCCGCTGTGGGGCTTTTGCCGGCCTTTTTAAGGCCTTCCACCACATACATCATGGAGACGGCTCCAAAGACGCCAAGATATTCTTTGCCGGCGATATTTGGGTCGTATTTCTTAATAATCTCAGCCACCTTATCAGCCTCCCGGTCAGCCCCCGGAATACCTGAGTTTGCAGGCCCGGCCACATAGACGCCTTCCCACACCTCCCCGGCAATCTTGTACATGATGGGATCTCCCATCGGGAAGGAGAAGACCGATTTTGGCCTATAATCTATTTTGGCCATCTCCTTCAGGATGAGGGCTGCGTGACTCATGGTGGTGTAATATAACACGGTATCAGCACCTGACTCTTTAAGCTTTAATGCATGGGTTCCAAGAGCCCTCTCAACGACTTCATAAGGAACAGTGGCCACCAGTTCGGCCTTGCCCGGCATCTCACCAAGGGTCTTTTTAATTCCCGGAATGGCCATCTTCCCGTAATCATCGTTCTGATAGAAAAGGGTGATTTTTTTGGTGCCCATTTGCCTTATGGCATAAGAGGTAAAAAACGCTGCCTCGTCCTCATAGTCAGGATAGGCGACAAAGATATAACGAAGCTTTTCCTTTGGATAGTCCACAAACATCCGCGTATTTCCATAAGGCAGAATCAGAGGCATTTTGTTTTCGTGAAAGAAGTCTCTGCAGGCGCTGACCACAGCCGTTCCAAGAAGGGCGGTGACGGCAAAGACACTGCCTTTCATCTCCTGGAGATTGGCCATGGCGCGGGCCGGGTTATAGGCATCGTCCTTCAGGATGACCTTTATCTTTCTGCCATGAACCCCTCCCTGATCATTAATGTATTTTGCCCAAGCCTGCGCTCCAAACCCTGTAACTCCCCATAAGGCGGCAGGTCCAGAAAGGGGTGTGGTCAATCCGATCACCACCTCTGTGTCTGTGATGCCTGATACCTCTTTGGCAGGAGCCAAAACAGGGAATAAAAGAAAAGACACCATTAAAATAAAGATCAGTCCTCTTTTCATGGTTTTTCCCTCCTTTTTTAAAAAATTTGTTTGGTTGCCTATCCAATGTTCTTTAATACCACAAACGTCTATTTTGTCAATTTTTTTCGAGGGGGCAAAGGTTAGGTATGGTCTCATCTTATTAAATGAAATTCCCTTTGTCAATATGACAAGATTTTTGAAGAATGGCTTTGAAGGGATGTAAATCTCATCCAGAAGAGGGAGCCATTCAAATGGAATCCATTGATTCCTTCACCGTTGATAGCCGAATCGTTCTTCGAAGATAGGCGCGATCAAATTATCCACGGGTACATACTCGTCGGTGAGGATGACGGAGTAACGTTCTTTCAGATATCGCTGCAATCTTTCTTGAGGCATGACATGGGAGGTGATCTCCTGATCACCGTTCTCCTTGACGGTCTTGAGGAAATCGTCCATGTTTAACTTCTGGGGGCTGGCCACCACGACGCAGGTGCTGATCCCGATATGATCGTAATCCGAGCTGAGGGTGATAAGATGAACATTTCCCTTTCCAAACACCTCCTCCAATGTTCGGATATAGGAGGGTATGAAGGCTCCTTTTTTAAAACTATCGATCACATTGGCCAGAAGCAATCCATCCGGCTTGAGAAGCCTCTTCAATTGTATGGCAAATTCTTTGGTGGCCAAATGATAGGGAATCGAGAGGTCATTGAAGGCATCTCCAAATATGAAATCGTAGCTTCCCTGCCCTCTGCAATTCATCACAAACCAGCGGCCATCTTCATTGAACGAACGGATTCTTGAATCCTTGGGAACTCCAAGATATTGACTAACCACCCGGGTGACCTCAGGATCGATCTCCACCACATCGATTTCTGCCTTGGGATACTTTGCCTCGATAAAGCGGGGAAAGGTATAACCTCCTCCACCCAGAAAGAGGGTTTTGAAGGATTCCCGTCTCTTCGCCTGCCATCTCACCATCTCTTCATAGATCCGGATATATTCATACTCCAGATAGAATGGATCTTTTAAGTCCGTATAAGAGTGAACCAGATGATCGAGGATCAGGGTTTCTAAAGGCTCCCCTCCACTTCTGGTGGTGTCTCTTTTCAACTTGATGGTATAGTAATCGCTTTCCTTAAAGAAATAAGTCTTTTCATCCAGAGGTGGTTTGAAGGCGTATTCATAAAATGCACCTACCAACGGGATGAAGATGATGAAGAAGAGAAGAAGAGCCCTCTTTCTGACAAAGAAACCTCCGAAGACCAAGGCAGAAAGGATGAGGATGATTCCCATGGTGAAGAGGATTTGACGGGTTCCCATCCATGAGATGAGGAAGAAACCGGTAGCAAATGTCCCGAGGATGGAGCCGAGGGTGGAAAAGGCATAGATCTTTCCAACGACATTGCCTGTCTTTTCCAGATTGTGGAGTGTCAGCTTCACCACGACGGGTGAGATCATACCGAGGAGACAGGAAGGGATGAAAAAGATGATCGTCGTGATCAGGAGGATCCGGATCATCAAACTGGTCTCAAAGTGGGCTCCTCCCACCAGATTGGTCAGGGGCGAAATGGAGAATGCCCCTAAGCCGGAAAGGAAGAGGAGCCAGCCGAGTGTAGAAGGCCAGGGATATCGGTCGGCAATCAGTCCTCCCAGATAGGCTCCAATGCTGATGCCAGCCAGAACGACACCAATGATGCTCGTCCAGGTGTAGAGGGAGACCCCGACATAGGGGGCCATGATCCTTCCTGCCACCAGTTCAATGACCAGTGTGCAGAAACTGGCGATGAAGACAACGATGTTGGCTTTGACTACTTCGCGTTGCATGAATCAACCTTTCTGTTCTTATCGGAATGCACCCCCACGCTCTTTCATACGTTGGGTATGGAATTTAAAACGGACCCTCGACAAATTATCAAAAAATGGTTTTTCTTGTTTCTCTGGTCTATTTTATTAACCAAAGAAACCAAATAAACCTAAGAAACTATTTGAACCAAAAATGTTCATTGTCCCTTGAATTTCGGTGGACGTTTCTCGAGGAAGGCGGTGATACCCTCGCGAGTGTCTCTGGTACGGGCCATCCCTGCGATGGTCTGGCTTTCATGCTCCATCTGCGTCTCCAGTGTCTCGGTCCAGCCTCCATGCAACAATCGCTTGGCAGCCCCGAGCGCCTTCGGCGCGCCAGCTGCAAGCTGGTCCGCAATGGCATTTGCCTGCACAAGTAATTCTGTATCTGGCACCACTCGGTTGACAAGACCCCAATCGAGTGCCTCCTGTGCAGATAACATCCGGTTGGTCAGTGTCAACTCCAACGCCTTCCTCAAGCCGACGATACGAGGCAGAATGTGCGACATGCTCCCATCCGGCGTTAACCCAACCCGGGTATAGGCCACATTAAAGCGGGCAGACTGGGCCGCAACCACGATGTCGCAGGCGAGGGCAAGGCTCATCCCTGCCCCCACAGCAAATCCATGGACTGCGGCGATCACCGGTGGATCCATGCGCATTAAACGGGATATAGCAGCGTGTAAGTAGGTGGTCACTTCCTTTATGTAATAGGGTAGGTGCTCTCCCTGGGAAGTAAAAGTCTTTAAGTCGCCGCCGGCACAGAATAGGCTTCCCTTCCCAGTGATCACGACTGCTCGGACCAAGGGGTCCTCGTCGCAGTGCAATACGGCATGCATTAGATCTCTGGATAACTCTAAGTTTA
>JBFMAE010000070.1:0-11982 GCA_040756085.1 Thermodesulfobacteriota bacterium
AACTCAAAGAAAGAATCCTGTTGGGAATCAAAGAAATCAACGATTCACCCGTAGTGCATCGCTGGAAGAAATTCAATTTCGCTCATGCTTTTTAACGTAAACATATTAATGAAACGATATACTAGTACAGTGACATCATCTTTAAAAAATGAACCCTTAACCCATCCAGTTCCTTCCCACCGAACTTCTTTCTATAACTTTCACTTCACTAATTTTTGAAAATGGTGTATATATCAAACGTAAATTGGCAACAGGGATATACTCCAGGCCCCCGGATAATTCATTCTTAAATTATTTCGATTATATATATTATTGTTAAAAACCTCCTTGACACTTAGAAAAAACCAGCAAATTTACTGATTTTGAAGCAAAAGAGAACCCAAAGTGGCTTAGATTTTTAGAAAAAATAGAATCAGCTTAAAAGTAAAGAACCCCGCCCACAGGGCGGGGTTTTCAGGTGTGATTTTAATAAATGTTATGCTACTATAAGCCGGGCAATATAATTGGGGGTAGCGGGCATAAACTGTGTGATTGCAAGACCTCTTGACTTTATTTTAAACCGGGTGATGAAGCAGGCCGAAGCACTCTACGAAGATTGGCCAATGGCCGCCTGAAAGAAGTCAGTGCATATTGCTTAGGATTGTGGTATCATAAATCTTAAAGAAAGAAGGTGATCCAAGATGAAAAGTATCAATGATATGATCAAGGAGTTACCACCTGAATTTCAACAAGAGGTTGAAGATTTCGTGCATTTTTTAATAGAAAAAAGGGCTCAAAAGCGCGGGAGAAAATTAAAGCAGGATTGGGCAGGTGCCCTAAGGGATTACCGCGGCCAATATACCTCTCTTGAACTTCAGAAAAAAGCTTTGGAATGGCGCGGGGATTAATTCATGTATCTGCTCGATACCAATGTATGGCTTGAGCGACTCCTGGATCAAGAGAGATCTAATGAGGTGGGGCAGTTTCTCGCCCAGGTATCTTCGGAACACCTTTTTATCACCGACTTCGCTTTCCATTCGATTGGTGTGGTCTTAACCAAATTAAAAAAGATTGAAGGGCTAATACGTTTCGTTAAAGATGCTTTCATTGAGGGAGCCACTGTCCTGGTTCATCTCGGACCTGAAGACATTCAAGGTGTCATTGATGTGAACCAACGATTCAACCTCGACTTCGATGACGCCTATCAATATGTAGCGGCTGAAAAGTATGGATTGACCTTGATCAGTTTTGATAGCGACTTTGACCGAACCGAAAGGGGTCGAAAGCTCCCGTCTCAAATTCTTGGGACTTAGCTTATATATTTCCTCTATGGACCCTTCCCTTCCTGGGCCCTGCGGGCGGCTTTGATATCTTCCAGATAATATTTGATCAGCGGTGACATCTCAGGCGGTTGCCAATCGGCCTTTTTGGGTTCCTCCGGCCAAGTAAACGGCAGATGCCAGACCTCTCCCGGTCTCTGGGCCTTCTCCAGCATCGGAAGTGCTCCAAGAAGAACCTTCCTCTGACCCTCCCGATCCCCTACCTGTCCAACTGGTCTGCCGTAAGGATATTCGATGGCTACAGATCGGGGGATTCCTATTGCCCGATGAAAATCATAAGTGGGTGTGAGAACAACGGTCGAAAATCCAGACTCTTCTAAGAATCGCGCGGCCAGTCCAACGGACTGGCAACAGAAAGGTCAGGCCGGTGTCATGAGGACTGCCTCCACCCCTTCAAGTTTCATCTTCTTGGAAATGGGTCCGAAGGCTTCCGAAAGAAACTCCGTACTCTGCCATTGAAACCCATAATAGGAATAAGCCGTCGGGGCAAGTCGTCCAATCACTCCCTCCTTCTCAAACTCAGCCATCCGGGCCAGAGGAAGGATGACATTGATGTCCTGCTTGATATAGTTGGTGTTGATATGGAGGTGATTGACCTCGATATCCTTCTCTGTGGTTCCTCTGGGTATGGCACGAAAAGAAGGGTCGCCCCACACGGCTTCCCTTTTTTCTCTCTCCATATCAAAAGGAGGATCCGGTTTTAAACTGATACCGGCACTGGTCACCAGTGCAAGGGTTGTTTGACTCAAGGGTTTAGCCATGGGCGTCCATGGAATGAACCCTTTATAATCCTCTTCAGGGATGAACTTCCGAATCCAGGCCCCCAGACTGGGTGGTAGAAATCGAAATCCGTCAACTTTTTTTTTCTCCTGTTCCATATCTCCCTCCTTGGATGCTATGCACACAGCGCTTGCCTGCCAATAGGCATAATACTTAGCGTGTTTTATTTATATATACGAACGAAAAAAAATAAGCAAGCCCATATATAGCCCAATCCCAAAGAAATGACGGCCTGCCCTTGACAATCGATGAATCTCTGACATATATTTTATTTTGAATTCAAATAGTTATTGGAGCGAAAATTGGCTTTCTTTATTACCTTTGAGGGTGTGGAGGGGAGTGGGAAGACCACTCAGATTCGACGCCTGAAAAAGTACCTGACCCGAAAAGGCATCTCCTGTAAAATGACCAGAGAACCAGGAGGATGTCCCATTGGTGAGAAGGTGAGAAAAATCCTCTTAAACCCGGACCACTATAAGATGGCATCGATGAGTGAACTCCTCCTCTACGAAGCAGCCAGAGCACAGCATATAAAGGAAGTGATTGAGCCCCTTCTGAAAAGGGGGGTGACGGTTCTCTGCGACCGATTCGGTGATGCCACCATCGCCTATCAAGGTTATGGTCGTAGGATAGACTTAGGATTGGTCCAGCGCCTCAATCGCCTTTCGTCGCAAGGCATCAGGCCTGATGTGACTTTCCTTCTGGATTGTCCCTCTGGTCTGGGATTGAAGAGAGCGCTCCGGAGGAACCGAGCCCTTAAACAGGAGAAAGAGGGGCGCTTCGAAAGGGAGAAGGTTCAATTTCATCATCGGGTGAGGAGGGGATATCTATCCATAGCCAAAAAGGAGCCCCACCGGGTGAAGGTGATCGACACCCGACAGGGTGAAGAAAAAGTCTTTGAAAAAATTCGCAAGATCGTTGATGAATTATTAATAGGGGCCAAGGGTTCCAGTGGTCAAGTGGTCAAGGGGAAATGATCTAAATTCTTTAAAAACTATTTCACTCGAACCCTTGAATCCTCGAATCCTTGAACCCTTTCTAAAAACTTATGTCTTTTAAAGATGTTTTAGGGCATTCAAGGCCTATTGAAAAACTTCAGCGGGCTATCAAAAATGATAAGGTTGCACATAGTTACCTTTTCTGGGGGAATGAAGGCATAGGAAGGAAGTATGTGGCTTTCCAGTTTGCAAAGACCCTCAACTGCCTTGAAGGAGGAACCGAAAAAGGGGATGCCTGCGATCAATGTCTCTCCTGCAAAAAGATTGGCGACGGCCTCCATCCTGATGTCCTGCTCATCGAACCGGAGAAGCAGACCCTCAAGGTGGATCAGGTGAGGCAGATGCAGAGGGATCTGGCTTACTGGCCCTATGAAGGCAAACGGCGTGTCTGCATCCTGACGGCTGCAGATCGGATGGCTCCGAATATGTCGAACATCCTCCTCAAGACATTGGAAGAACCACCACTCCATACAGTGATCGTCCTGCTTGCCAATAACCCCAGGCTACTCCTTTCCACGATCCTTTCGCGATGTCAGCCGATTCGTTTTAATCCCCTGCCCGTTCCACTGGTTTCCAAATGGCTGGTGGAGCGCAAGGGGTTAAATGAAGAAGAGGCCCATCTTATGGCTTCTCTTTCAGAGGGAAGTCCTGGAAAGGCTCTGGAGATCCAGGAGGAGATACGCCAGATTCCAAGAGAAGAACTGCTGAAGGGCTGGGTGGGATTAAGATCGCTCCCATTCGAAAAGATTGAGCGTTGGGCCCAGTCATTACCTTCTCAACGAGAAAATCTTCTGTTGATCCTCGAAGTGGCCAAGACCCTGCTGAGGGACCTGGTCATGGTGAAGATATTGAAAGATGGTTCGAAACTGATCCATTCCGATCTCCTGGAGGAGATGGAGATCCTGTCAGCCGAGTGGAGTCTCTCCTCCCTGTTACACCGGATGGAAGCCCTCCATCAAACCACACTCGCCCTTAGGAGTAATGCCAATACGACATTGGCGCTGGAGGCAATGATGCTCTCCTGGGCTGAAGGATAGAGAAGATGATTCATTTGGTCTTTATCAAACTACCCAATGGAAGATGTGAAGAGTTCGATGCTCTGGATTTCACCCTCGATGTGGGTGAGCATGTCATCATAGAATCCGAAAAGGGGCTCGTCCTCGGAAAGGTTCTCTCCGCACCTCGCGAAAAAGAAAGGCGTTTCATCCTGAAGTCTCCAAAAAAGGTGACCCGGAAAGCCACCCCTGAAGATATGGAGCAATTTCAAGGGAACCAGCAATTGGAGAAGGAGGCCTTCCTCTTCTGCCTCCGAAAGATCAAGGAGAAGGGCTTGAACATGAAGCTGGTCAAAACTGAGGTGCTCTTAGACCGCTCCAAAGCCCTCTTCTACTTCACCTCTGAGAAAAGGGTTGACTTCCGGGACCTGGTCAGGGATCTGGCTGCAGAATTCAGGATGCGGATCGAGATGCGGCAGATCGGGGTGAGGGACGAGGCCAAGATGGTCTGTGGCCTCGGGAGTTGCGGAAGAGAGCTCTGTTGCGCCAAATTTATGTCCCGATTCGATCTGGTCTCCGTCAAAATGGCCAAAGAACAGAATCTGGCTCTCAACCCGGCGAAGATTTCTGGGGTCTGTGGTCGGTTAATGTGCTGTCTGGCCTACGAGTTCCCCACTTACATGGAATTGAAGAAGGATCTGCCAAAAGTGGGAAAACACATCGTCACGCGCTCCGGTAAAGGGAAGATCATCCGTCAGAATGTGCTCAGCCAAACGGTGACCATAGAACTGGAGGAAGGGGGAGAGATCACCATCCATGCATCCGAAATCTGAAGGAACTTTCTACATCACCACCCCGATCTACTATGTCAATGATGTCCCCCATATCGGCCATGCCTACACCACCATCGCCGCTGACATCCTCGCCCGTTACAAACGGCTGGAGGGCTGTCAGGTTTTTTTCCTCACCGGTACAGATGAACATGGTCAGAAGGTTGAGAAGGCAGCAGAGGAGCGGGGAGTGGATCCAAAAGCTCACTGCGATGAAATGGTCAAACGCTTCCAATCTCTCTGGCAGAGGCTCGCTATCTCCAATAATGACTTCATCCGCACAACAGAAATCCGCCACAAGAAGGTCGTTCAGAAGATTCTCCAGGATCTTTACGATCGTGGGGAGATCTATCAGGCCAATTATGAGGGTTGGTACTGTGTCCCCTGCGAACGATTCTGGACGGCGAAGGATCTCTCCGAGGGAAAGTGCCCGGACTGTCTTCGTTCGGTCAGTGAGATCTCGGAGAAGAACTATTTCTTCCGGATGAGCAAGTATCAATCCTGGTTGATCGAGCATATTGAAAAGAATGATCGATTTATCCTACCGACTTCGAGAAGAAACGAAATTTTGGGATTTCTCCGCACCCCCCTGGAAGACCTCTGTATCTCCAGACCGAAGAAACGGTTGAAGTGGGGGATCGAAATCCCTTTCGATACCGATTATGTCACCTATGTCTGGTTCGATGCCCTGATCAATTATGTGAGCGGGATTGGTTATGGCTCCAGAGGACATCCATTCTCTCAATTCTGGTCGGAGGCAACCCACCTCATCGGTAAGGATATCCTCACCACCCACACGGTTTATTGGCCGACCATGCTCCGGGCCATCGGTTTGACGCCCCCTAAAATTGTGTTCGCCCACGGCTGGTGGACAATCGAGGGTAAGAAGATGTCCAAATCCCTTCAGAATGTGGTGGAGCCCAATCGTCTGATCGACACTTATGGAGTGGATGCGGTTCGATATTTTCTCATGCGGGAAGTCCCTTTCGGGATCGACGGCGACTTCTCCCACCCTGCCATGGTCCATCGGATCAACAGCGATCTGGCAAACGATCTGGGCAATCTCTTCAGCCGATCCCTTAGCATGGTTGTCAAATATTTTGATGGGATCATCCCAACTCCCTCTGATCAACTGGAAGTAGACCGCAGGCTCCGGGAAGTAACTGAAAAGGCTTTTCCCCAATTATCCCAACAGATGAATGACCTGGCCTTTAATAAGGCACTGACCACGGCCTGGGAGATCGTCAATGCCGCCAACAAATATGTTGATGAGACAGCACCCTGGGCTTTAGCTAAAGAGGAGAAAGGCCGACCTCGTCTGGCCACTGTTCTCTACAATGGACTGGAGTGCCTCCGATTGATTGCCTTGCTCCTTGCCGCCTTCATGCCGTCGACCTCTGAAAGAATGTGGTCACAAGTCGGTATGGAAGAAGACCTCTGGAAACAAAATTTAAAGGAGGGCAGAAAGTGGGGAGGATTGAAACCAGGAAGAAAGGTGGCCAAACCCACACCTCTCTTTCCGAGAATTGATCCCTTGAGGATAAGCTTCGAATAGAAGGTTATCCGATTATCAGGTTACCAGGGGGCGGCTATCAGATTATCAGAATATCAGGTTAAAAAGTCGTTTTTTTATGTTTTCCTGATATCCCCCTGGTTCCCTGGTATCCTGCATCCTGATCCCCTGATAAACTGTGTGATCATATGAAAAAACCCCAACCGATTCATTCAATCTTAGAAAAGACATTGAAGGCCTTGGAGATCGATCTCCCCCTCAAGACCTATTCCATCCTGGGAGCCTGGAAGGAGGTTGTAGGGGAATCCGTGGCCCGTCAGACCCAACCCCGCTCCATTCGGAATCGGATCCTCTTCATCGATGTCTCCCATTCGACCTGGGTTCAACAGCTCCAGTTTCTCAAACCCACACTCTTAGAAAAGGTAAATACCTTTTTAGGAGAGCCCCTTATCCAGGACATCCGATTCAAAGTGGGAAAGATCGCTCCAACTCCTCCAAAACCTTTAAGATCCCCCTTCTTGCAAGAGGAGGAGCTCGATGAGAACACATTGAACCGGATCGAAAGGTTACTCCAAAAGGTTGACGATGGAGAGTTGAGGAAGGGGTTACGGGAGATTTTAATCAAAGGCGCCAAATTAGAACGGTATCGGAGGAAATTAAAATCATGAACATTACTGGCAGAAAAAGATCAAGGAATTAAACTCGGATTTTTCCGAAAGGACGGAACCATTCTACCCTCCAAGGCTTAATCCTGGGTAAAGGACTCTACGAAAAGAAGACAAAACCTGTAGTACGGATTAAAGAAAGGTCCGGTTTAAAATCGAACCACGCATTTTTTTCAATGCATGGGTCATCCTACTCTGCTTTGATGACAAGAGAAACTTCGAATCCCAGCCAATCGGAGTCATTGACCTGATCCAAGAGTAATAGAGGGAAACCCACTTGGCCAAATCCTTAGTTTTTTAGAGGCTCAATGAGGTTTAGTACTTTCGGCAAGTTTATCATCATCTTTTTTGTTTACATAAGAAAATGAATGTGTTATGTAGTCCTATGGTTTCTGTTAAAATAATTTTCTCTGGGGCCGCTCGATAATGTCAAAGTGGACTTTTCTTACCAATCATGCTTTGGTTTTCATCTTTTTGGCAAACCATCCAAAAATTACCGCTCGTGAATTATCTATGTCGATCGGCATTACCGAAAGGGCGATTCGAAAAATGATCGCCGATCTTGAAATGGATAGATATATCGAGAAGGTAAAAGAGGGGAGGGGAGTGAGGTATAATATCAATCCAAAACTATCTTTTCGCCATCACACACAGCAGGACAAGGCCATAAAGACATTATTGGTTGCACTGGGGTGGAAACAGAAGAAGAAAAAATAAAGATTGACCTCAGGAGGCCAAGTCTTATCCTTTATTTAAATTTTCCTCCTCAACTTTCTCTCTCTCTTTCCAATTCTTCTATCTGCCTTTGGGCAAGAGTATCATTCTTATCGTAAAACTTAAAATCTTCGTCGGTAAACAACCGATCACAGTTGAAGTCACAAAAATTGCCTTCAAAGATACATCTGGAATTTTCATTAAATTTCCAAGGATTTCCCGAAAGTCATAAACATCCCTCCTTTACAAAAAAATTCCCCTAAATAAAAATCCGTATAATGTTAGGGTTAATTTTGAAATTGCAATACCAATGCCGATATATTAAGAAACCCAATCTGCTTGATTTACAAAACAAAATAATCCAATATTCGAATGATCAGGAGGGTTGAAAGTGGTTTTTTCTTGCCAGCCGTACAATTCTGAACTTGGACTAATCCCAACATTATCCGCCTTGATTATAGCAAATACTATTGAGAAGGTTATCCTTATCTTTGGGAGAGAACAGATGGGGAAAAGAGCATGGTAGCTTACGAATTCTACTGGCTTGACCAAATAACGGGGTATCATTTAATTGGACTAATTCCAGAAAGGAGAAAGAATCCGATTAGGATAACCAAGAAGTCCGTTATAAATTGGGGAGAGAGAATGTTTGGCAAGAGTTTAGACATCAAAGACATCTTCTTCATTCAGTTAACGATAGATGAAAATTCAGGCCGAATTTTTCGGCCTGATCCACATTTCATAACTCAGCAGAAAATTTGAATGGAAATTTATTAGATTAGATTTAAAGGGAAGGCAAGTTGAGAAATGATTCCAAAACCTCGTGTTTTCATGCTTCAAATCTGGTTATCAAAGATCAATAAAAGTTGGAACCACTTTATTTGATCTATTGAAGGTCTTAAATGAGGAGGCCAGAGTAGAAGAGGAGGAACTGAATGCCAAGTTCATCTCTTGTTGGATGGGATTGAATTCGACAGGTTGAAATTTATCCATTGATAGAAAATATCAAAGTGATCGTTGTGGTCTCTATATGAGAAAATTCGATAGACGGGTTCTTCAAGATCGACGAAAACAGCCCCTGTCTATTTTGAGCTGGGTTACCCTTTGGGGTCGAAGAAGAACCTTCAGAAGGGAAGAAGACAAGAAGCGGGGTGGTTATGTAGACCGTTACAGTGTGGGACTACTTTTCCTACTCGTTCTGATCGTTGGGTTAAATGGTCTGGATGCATTGTTGACCATAATGGTTCTGGATAATGGCGGATGGGAGATTAACCCCATTGTTCGCTCTGTCATTGAACTCTATGGAGATAAATTTTGGGTCTGGAAATTTGTTATTGTTTCTTTTTCCCTAATTTTATTATGCATTCACCATAAATTTCGAATGGTTCTGACAATTATTTTAAGCACCAGTGTCCTCATGATAACTGTTGTGTTATACCAGATTTATCTGATTATTTACCGATAAACTGAACCCCCCGGAGAGAGCTCTATGGCTCCGGTTTGGGCAGGGTTGTAAGATTAAAAGTGAAGGGTTCAAATGATTAGATCTTAACGGCAAGGGTGATCTGAAAGAGGCCTTTGATAATAGAAAAGGTCCTGATTCTTTTAAATCCGACCTCTCTTAATACCTCACTCTGGTTGAATGAAAAAAAATTAAGGTTCTCATTCTCAAAGAGTCTGAAAAAAGTAAGGAGGAGGGTTTTCCCCCTCCCTGATACTTGAGTATTGAAATCCACAATCACCATCCTTCCTCTCTCTTTTAAAGCAAGGTAGGATTGTTCAAGAACTCCCCTTCTCCTGGATTCTGGAAGTTCATGGATGGCAAAAGAAATGAAGATTCCATCGAAATGGTTCTGGTATTCCCATGGTAGGGTCACATCTTTTTGTAAAAAGGCCAAACTCCCCAATCCATTCCGATGACTTCTCCATCTTTTCCAACAGCACGGGCCATCCATGAAGCGACCCTCCCTGTTCCTGAGCAAAGGTCCAGGATCCTCTCCCCTGTTTTAGGGGCCAAAACCTCTAACGCCTTTTTCAGAAACTTTGCATACTGCCCAATGGTGATGATATCGAGAAGGATGTCGTAGTAAGGAGCAACCTTTCCGAAGGAATCGATGTGATGGCTCTTCGGGCATGGAGCAGAGCGCATAGGGCATGGTGTCAAATCGTTTTGGTTATTCGGATTCAGAGTTTGGAATTTATTTGGGATTTGTAATTTAAGTTTTCGGCCATACCGGATTAGGCTTTTTCGAGTGTGACTTTCGCTCCTTCTTTTACCTTCAGAAAGACCTTAGGGTCAGAAAGAACCTTTCCGATCACATTGACGGCACTGGCGGCTCGAATCTCATCACCCCGGCTCGCTGGAGTAGGTCCAAAAAAGATGCAGAAGGCATGGCCTGCCGGCCAATATCCCAGCTCTCCAGCCGAGACGACCTCTCTCGCTCCGGGTTCCAGTCCGGTCTTTACCAGAATAGCGAAATAAATTTCTTCACCCCATAGATTGGCCTCTGCCTCAATGGGGAGGGCTTCCGAGATCAATTGAGCGGTTTTCGATTCGTTCAATTCAGCCTCGACCCTCAGGTCACTGACGAGGATGTTGATCTTCTTTCCCATCTTCTGCTCCTGTTGTTTCGAGAGGATCAAATTCGTTATAAAGACCCTCATGCTCTCCTTCTGCCGATAGGTTGTTCGGGAAGAAGAAGATTTCCCGATCCAGCTGGATTGCCTCCCCTTTTAAGGAAAGGTATCGATGGGTCTGGGTTCTTAACAAAAAGAAACTGAGGATCACCAAGACATAACTTGAAAGTTCCCTTACTACGGCAAGGAGAAAGTGCGTCTTGAACCCAAAAAAGTAATAATCTTCTACAAAAAGCCTTGCGCTGTTGATCAGAAGACCCAGGGTGATGAGCTGTAAAAAGCGTTTGGTCTTAGTGGTATTCTGGACTAAAGAGAGGATGCATTGATCATAGGCTTTTTTAAAGTTCTTCCAACTGCTTGAAATGTTCTTGAGGAGCTCCCGGTATATCCTCTCATCTTCCCCATAAACCTTCAGACGAACCTGTTTGTCCCCTCTAAAAAGAAGATAACGTTTCAACAACTCTTCTCTTTCTGAGAGGAGAGTCTGATTTTTTTTGAGCCCTCTGTATAAAACAAAACCTAGACCGATGAGAAGGAAGAGTGGAATTCCTTCGTTAATCAATTTGATCCAAATCACTTCACTCATCGTTTTAAACCTTCACCCCGTTAGAAAGCCAAGTTCTACGGGGCAGAAAATATTCTGTGAGAAGGACCATTCCTTAAAGGGTTTATATTCGATTCATCAGACCGGCCATATAGCCTGCCCCAAATCCATTATCGATGTTGACCACAGCCACCCCCGAGGCGCAGGAGTTCAACATGGCCAGAAGCGCGGTGATCCCTCCGAAACTGGCTCCATAGCCAACACTGGTGGGCACAGCGATCACCGGCCGGTCCACCAGCCCTCCCACCACGCTGGGCAGTGCCCCTTCCATTCCCGCGACAACGATGAGGACCCGGGCCGTATCGAGTTTCTTCTTTTCAGAAAGGAGCCGGTGGATTCCTGCGACTCCGACATCATAAAGGGTCTCCACGCGATTCCCCATGAATTCGGCCGTGACCGCAGCCTCTTCCGCCACAGGAATATCTGTCGTCCCGGCAGAGATGACCAGGATCATTCCTTTTCCTTCAGATTTCACCGGATGGGTGGAATAGGTAAGGACTTTTGAACGGGTATAATAAGAACTCTTCGGAAACACCTTCTGGATAGCTCTGGCTTTCCTCTCTTCCAACCGAGTGATGAGGATGTTCTGATCATTCCTCTTCAACTCTCTCATGATGGAGAGAATCTGCTCTGGCTCCTTCCCCTCCCCCCAGATCACCTCCGGGAAACCCTTGCGTAGACTCCGATGGTGGTCAACCCTTGCAAAGCCAAGGTCTTCAAAAGGAAGCGATTTCAGCTGAGCCATCGCTTCGTCAATCGATGTTTTTCCTGCCCTTACCCTTTTTAAGAGAGATTCAATTTTTCGTAACATTTTAGCCAAATAAAGTGCCCGAAATTTTTTTTAAAAGTAGCACTGGCGTTTTTAGAAGCAATATGCTATATCATGGCCCATGGAGATATTGCTTATCATCCGGGGCCGAGAGATAC
>JBFMAE010000071.1:0-2496 GCA_040756085.1 Thermodesulfobacteriota bacterium
CTTCACAGGAAAAACCTCCCCAATACCACCTTGAATTAGAGGGGGTCATCCTTTTTACCAAAAAGCGAGAGGTCGAAGTCAATGATCCATATCTCTCAAGAATCAGCTTGTCCAGCATAGGAAAGGGAAAAGTCAAACTGACTCTTCATCAAAAGAAGTCTTTGAAGGTGAACATTTTCCCACTGAAACCTTACCTGGACAAACCCCACCGTCTCGTGATTGATCTGATCGATCTTGCCCAGGAGAAAAAGGAGCAGGAAGAAAGACAGAAACAGAAAGAGATTAGACCCAAGGGTACGAAGATCGTCGTCATCGACCCCGGCCATGGTGGGGAAGATCCTGGAGCCATCGGCCCCAAAAAGACGATGGAAAAGGATATTGTATTAAAGGTTGGAGAGATGGTTTCCCATCTCCTCAATCAAAATAAGGAAATCCAGGCCTATCTCACTCGAAAGGGGGACTATTTCATCCCGCTGGAAGAAAGGATCATGATAGCGAGGGAGTATGGAGCAGACCTCTTCGTCAGCCTTCATACCGACGGAAGTTTCAATCCCCAAGCCAGAGGTTCTTCGGTTTATTGCCTCTCCCTTTCCGGCGCAACAGACGAAGCAGCCAAAATCTTAGCCGATAAAGAAAACATGTCAAATGTATTAGGTGGCGCTTTCTTAAGGCCTGTCTCTTTCGTCAAGGACCCCAATCTCAACCAGATACTGCTGGACCTCATGCAAAATAATTCCATGAAGGAAAGTTTCCGATTTGCCGAATCCCTTCTTGGAAACATAAGGGCAATTAACCATTTAAAATACCCTTCCTATCGACAGGCCAATTTTATTGTCTTAAAGGCTCCGGACATCCCCTCGGTGCTGGTGGAGATGGCATACATCACCAACAAAGAAGATGAACGTCTGCTCAACCGAAAAGAATTTCAAGAAGAAATGGCCAGAGCCATCGTGACCTCGATCAAGAAATATTTTAAACCCTGATAGTGTAACTCAAGGCTTTAGCCTTGATTCGTCAACCCTTAAAGCCTGCCTGCCCTGCCTACCGCAGGCAGGCGCAGGCAGGGGTTGAGTTACAGAATTGCATAAGAGAGCTCTGAAAAAATATTTCACGCTCTCTTGATTAGAGATTTCTGGACTTTTTCAGAATCTGCAAAAAACTATTGACAAAATCCATCCTTGCTGTTTATATAAAGGTAAGCCACGAAGGCCAGGGTCTTTAGATAGACCGAGCCAGAAGTGGCTTTTTTAATGGAATTGGGCTAAGATAAAAATATGAAAAAATCCATTGCCGTGGTCGATGGCCAGGGGGGAGGGATTGGAAGCGTCATCATCAAACGCCTCCGGGAAACCTTCGACGAAGAGGTGGAGGTTATTGGTTTGGGAACGAATGCCATGGCAACAGGAGCCATGTTAAAGGCAGGAGCCAATAAGGGAGCTTCCGGGGAAAATGCCATTGTTCAAACCGCGAAGAAAGTGGATATCATCGTCGGGACAACGGGTATCGTCTTAGCCAACTCGATGATGGGGGAGTTGACCCCCAGAATGGCGGAAGCCATCGCTTCATCACCCGCATGGAAATGTCTTCTCCCTCTAAAAATGGCAGAGGTGGAAATCATCGGAGCCCCCAAAGAACCCCTACCCCATCTGGTGGATCAGCTGATTAAACGGATACAGGAGATCATTGCAGTGTGAAACTTAATCCCCTCCTTTTCTACCTGCCTGCCGGCAGGCAGGTAGAAAAGGAGGTTGGGAGGATTTGAAATAGGAGGAAACGATGTGTGAGGCCAATGCATACTTGGTAAAAGAAGGAAAGGAAGAGTTGGTTCTAGAGGATATCTCTGTTCTCCGCCCGGAAAAGGATGAACTCTACCTCCAAAATATCTTCGGAGAACAGAAACGGATTAAGGCTCGAATTAAAGAGATGAATCTTATCGATCACCGAATTATACTCGAAGAATCCTAAAATTATAAATTTAAAGTGCCTAAAATGCCTAAAGTGAGCTAAATTATAAAAGTAGATTCTGAAAAACTTTAGTCACTTTAGATACTTTAGATACTTTAGTCATTTTGAGTAATTGGGCCACGAAGGTCTTCATTTCCATAGAAATGGAAGAAGGGTTCGTGGTCTTTTTGTTTTTAATCCCCCTTCATCCCCCTTTAGTCTCCGACCCAGAGCGTTCTCTGACCCGGAGGGAAAAGGGAGGCGCCGGACGGATGGGGTGATTCGAAAGGAGGTTTTATGCATATCCCGGATGGATTTTTAAGCCACAGTATCAATGCCGTTACCTTCGTCATCTCATCGGGGGCCTGTGCCTATGGTGTAAAAAGGGTGAACCACACCTTCGGAGAAAGGGAGGTTCCCCTGATGGGAGTGACCGCTGCCTTCGTCTTTGCTGCGCAGATGATCAACTTTCCTGTGGCCGGAGGGACAAGCGGTCACTTTCTGGGTGCTGTCTTTTCCTCGGTATTATTGGGTCCCTGGGCAGGCCTCGTT
>JBFMAE010000072.1:0-4280 GCA_040756085.1 Thermodesulfobacteriota bacterium
TGAGGGTCAGGAGAGAAAGGACCGATAAATTTGACCGCTTCATCTCCGGGACGGTCTGGATCGACAACATTTCTCTTACAGAGAGGCGTCATTGATTCAATGAGTTCTTAAAAACCAAATAAACTAGAAAGACTATACAGACGAAATAGACCAGATAATAACATGAAAGACTACTACAAAATTCTTGGCGTAAAAGAGACAGCTTCGGAAGAGGAGATCCGGAACCGATGGATCGAACTGACAAAACATTACCACCCTGACCTGGGCGAGGGCAATAAGGTTGACGAGAGAATTAAGGAGATCAACGAGGCCTATCAAGTTTTGAAATATTCTTCGACACGAGTGGAATACGATCTTAAAAGGAACTACGAACGGAAAAAGAAAAAATTCAGTCTTCCGAAACTCATCCTTCTTATCAGCGGATTAATCGTTTCCATCATCACGGGGACGATCTATTTTGAAAAGCCTCAGGATCCCTCTCTTTCAAAACATATCGTTACTAACAAAACCAACCAAATCAACCAGATAGACCGGATGAACCAGAGAAACCAGAAAAACCAGATGGACGCAACGCCCCAGAAACTCTCTGCCCCGGTAGATCCATCCACTCAGCAAAAACAACGAACTGCCAGCACTACAAAGGCTGTGAAGCCCCAACGCAGAGATTCAATAGACTCCCCGGTTCCTTCAACGCTACAAATCAATGACCCAACAAGCGTAACCAACCTAACGATCCCAACTAACCCAATAGACCTAATAGACCAGAGAAACCAAAGAGACCTTAAAATTGACCTCGCTCAGTTCAAACCCCCTTCTCTCATTGCGACAGAGGAAGAGGTTAGACAATTCTTTAATGAATATATCGAGCGTTATACCCGGATGGATATAGAGGGTTTCCTTCCCCTTTTTTCCTTAAAAGCCATCCAGAATCAGAAGGACGGACCTGAAGAGATTCGAAAAATTTATACGAAATTTATGAATCTGGGTGAGGGAATTCGTTACCAGATGGAAGACATGAAGTTTGAGATTTATCAGAATTCCGTCGAAGTAAAGGCACGTTATGAATTGAATCAGATATTGAAAATGGGGAAGGGCGAGAGGACTTGGAGAGGACGCATTCGCTGGGTGTTAGTTAAAGAAAGTGGAACCCTGAAAATACTTTCCCTCGATTATCAGCACCAGAAATCCCCTTGAGGGGAGAAGGAGAAAGCCCATGAGATTTAATAAAATCATTTTGGTTTTCTTCATATCTTTCATTTCAATTTATCCTCTTTCCATAAAAGCACAAGTTCCCCCTCCACCTGAAATCCCTCAGGCTGTCACAGTGGAAGAGGCTCATCAATTTATTAATGAGTATATCGAACGGTTCATGAAATTGGATCTTGACGCCTATATGGCTCTCTTCTCAAAGAAGGCCGTTGAAAACCGGATGCTCCCCTATGCCGACATCCGAGAAGCCTACCGCAGAACGATCGCCCTAAGCCACTCCATTTCATACCAGGTGAAGATCTATTCCGTTCAGCCTTTTACGCAGAGCACTTTGATCAGCGGCCGGTATGAAATCATCCAATCCCTTAAAAAGAGGGGCGCCCAGAGAGTTTTCAAAGGTAATATCCAATGGGAGATCATCCGAGAAAATGGTTCTTTAAAAATAAGGGAGGTTAATTATGGGAGGAACCGTTGAGATGATTGACCTTCACAGCCACATTCTTTCAGGGTTGGATGATGGAGCCAGAACCATTGAAGAATCCATCCAGATGTGCCGGGCCAGTTACAGAGATGGGATAAGGACCATTGTCGCTACCCCTCATACGCTTAATGGTCTCTATCAAAATGATCGATCCACCATCCTCTCCAAGGTCCAAGAACTCAACGAAGCGATAGCCAAATGCGGAATCAAGAGCTTGGGCTCTAAAATGTCTTCTTATTTAAATTCCGCAAACCGCCATTCGCCATCTACAATGCATTTAGACTCCGAACTCCGAACTCCCAACTCCCAACTTCCTATAACAGTTCTTCCCGGGTCGGATGTCCATTTTTCTGAAGAAATCCTTCGCCAATTGGATCAGGGGAAGGTGACAACGGTCGGTGATGGCGGAAAATACCTTATCGTCGAATTTCCCTTCCACGGGTTCCCTTATCGGGCCGAGGAGGTCCTTTTTCAATTGATGGCGAGGGGAATCATTCCCATCATCAGCCACCCGGAGAGAAATCTGGAAATAAGCCAGAGGCCCCAGCGATATTATGAAATGATCCGGAAGGGATGTCTCGGGCAGGTCACCGGCATGAGTTTGACCGGAGGGTTTGGGCCGGGAATCAGGCGGGTCGCAGAAAAACTGCTCACACATAGACTCCTCCATTTTATTGGCTCAGATGCCCATTCCATTAATGGGAGGCCACCGATCCTTTCTCCTGCAGTGAGAGCAGTTGAAAAGATCTTGGGCGAAGAAGAGGCCCGAAGGATGGTGATCGAGTATCCTCAAACCATCCTCGAAGGCCGGCGGCCAGCGGTTCCAGAACCGATCCCTCTTTAGTCAATACAAATGAGAGGAAGTTATTTGGTTATTAAGTCATTAGGTCATTTTCATTACCCCCACCCTAACCCTCCCCCCTTGAGGGGGAGGGGTGGGTGGGGGGTAAACTTATTTATTGCGTTTATATTAGTAACTTAATTACCCAATTACTTAATTACTCAATGACTAAATGACAATGCTAAATAGGTATATACAAGTTTTGTTGATTCTCCTGATCGTTTTCACTCCCCTTGCTTTGGGTTCCGTTGAACTCTGGGCCTTTTCATTGATGGAACTCGGCATCCTCCTTATCATTGTGCTTTGGGCTATTCAAAAACTTATTACTCCGAACTCCTGTACGGAACGGTTTAAAACCGTTCCCTACCGAACTCCGAACTCAAAACTCCCAACTATTCTTATTTTGATCTTTCTTCTCCTTATTCTTTTTCAGATGCTTCCTCTTCCCTCAGGAATCGTAAAAATCCTCTCACCCAAAACCTACGAACTCCGCCAGTCTTTATCGTTTCTTGATCCTAAATTCTTCACTCATAATTCTAAATTCTCAATTTCTTTTGTTCCCTTTGTCACCCAAATCGAATTCCTCAAATGGTTGACCCTTGCCGCCTTCTTTCTCTTTCTTTTGAATGGGAGACTTTCGAATCAAAGCCTTCTGAAGCTAATTCCCGTGATAATGGTGGTCGGCATCTCAGAATCGCTCTACGGGATGTTTGAATTCTTCAGCGGCCACCGTCATATCCTGTATTTGGAGGCATCCTCCCTGATTTCCTCTGTCACCGGGACCTTCATCAACCGCAACGCCTTTGCAGGCTACCTGCTGATGGTCATCCCTTTGAACCTGGGTTATCTTTTTGCAAGGGAGGGGCACCGGATCGGTCGGTCGATGAGTTGGCGTCATAGTCTCTCCTCTCTCGACGGAAAGACCCTCATCATCGCCTTTGGTATTGTTTTAATGATCCTCGCCCTTCTCTTTTCAGCCTCGAGAATGGGGATTTTGAGCCTTCTTCTCTCCTTCACCCTGATCAGTCTTTTATTCATAAGCCCTCAAAAAGGACAGAGGTTTTCAAAAACCGCGGTCTTCATCTTTGCTCTGGCTTTGCTCTGGGCGGCATGGATCGGGCTCGACGCAGTGATCAGCCGGTTTTTCACCAGTTCTGAGGACTTCAAGGGAAGATGGATGATGTGGATGAACACCCTCCAGATCATCAAGGACTATCCTCTCTTTGGGTCTGGCCTCGGGACCTTTACCCAGGTCTTCCCCATGGTTCGATCCTTTCACATCCGGGGACTTGTGACCCATGCCGAGAACGACTTTCTACAATTGGCTTCTGAGGTGGGGATTGTAGGCATGGGACTGCTCTTGATTTTATTCATTTTCCTATTTTGTAAAACAATCTCTGGAATTCGTTCACTTTCCCACTGGGAATCACAGAGATATATTGGGATGGGTGGTATGGTAGGCATCCTGGCGCTGATGTTTCACAGCCTTGTGGAGAGAAACATCCAGGTTCCCGCCAATGCCTTTCTCTATACATTTATGTGGGCCATCGTCCTTCGAATTAGCCGTATTAAAAAAGGTGATTTGTAGGTTTTAGGTTTCCAAACCAGATAAACTAAAGAAACTAGTGTAATGGCGCATAAATAACTTGACATTTAAATAATCTTTTTGTAAAATCCTTATGAATGAATATTGCAGAGCGAATTGTGCTTACCCCAAAAGAAGAAGCGACCATCCATCACTGGGCGCAA
>JBFMAE010000073.1:0-10570 GCA_040756085.1 Thermodesulfobacteriota bacterium
TATGAGGATTGTAAGGAATTGGCATTGAGAAAGAAGGTTCCCCTCAAAGAGGTCTATGAAGAAGCAAAAAGGGTGGCAAAGACCTCGCTGGGAGGCCAGCGGAGAATTTCACCTTGAAGTCATCGATCAAAGCTGATCCTATTTAAAATATTGATGAAATTTCTATAGCTTAGAAGTTCTGTCTCCCACCTCACAGTCTTACAGAACTTACTTGAAATATCCACCCGTGAGTCTTATATTTTAATCAAAGGAGGGAGAAAAAAATGAAAGCAAACAAGTTTATTTATTTCTTCATTTTTTTGTTGACCCTTACCTTTTGGATCATCCCTAAGGGTTGGGCCCAACCTAAACCCACGACGAGCCCCCCTGTCATTACACATTCTTTTGCTGTCGAGAAGGGGTATTATGGATATATCTGGAAAATTTACATCGATGCAGAGGACCCTGATGGGGATATGTTCAAAATTGCCTCTGTGGTAAGACAGATCGGTTATGGAAGTTATCCGGCTGATTGGATCGTTATCAAACCCCAATACCGAAAACACCTGAAAGGATATATCCAATGGAACACCTTTAGTTCAAAGGCGCCTTTCCTCAGGGAATGGACAAACATTACCCTGGAGGTTTCCATTATCGACAAGGCTGGCAATGAGAGTAATGTAGTACTTTTCCCTTTTGAATTCGTGTCAGGAATCAAGTCTCCCTATCTGTACAAACTTACCCAACCTTTTGATCAAGGGGATCTCCCGAAGTTGGGGAATATTTTTATTGATCTCTTTGAACCCACCTTGGGGGATGACGGAAAATTTAAGGACGATTGACTTGCATTTCTTACCCGAGGATGGTAAACATTTTTATTATATAATCGAAAGGGAGGAACGCCATGAAACAGAATTTCTTCCAAAGAAAGTCGGTGATCGCGCTGTTGCTGGTCATCCTTTTAGGAGTAGGTTGGATAGGATGTTCGACCACAGTGAAGGAAAGAAAAGGAGAACCAGCAAAAAGTGAAGCGAGGGAAATAGGAAAATCGAGGTCGAAATATTATCATTTTGATGATATCCTCATCCCGGTGGAATTGAAGTATAAACAGAATAAATCCTTTGTCTATGAGACCCATCGATTTAAAGCTGGTGTGTTGGTCTTTTCAAAATGGTGGCTCGATGTCGAATCCCTGGTCGATTTCTTCACCTATCACATGGAAAAGGATAATTGGAAACTGGTGAACAGTTTTAGAGGGAAGGAGTCCATCCTCAATTTTTCAAAACCTGAAAAAACCTGCACGATTAAAATTATTGAAAAATGGTATGGCACCACAGAGGTGGAAGTACGAGTCGGCCCGCTGGGAGAGAAGAAGATGTAAGAGTCGAGTATGTTTTTCAACCAAGTCAAAAGGACCATTGACCGGTACCATTTATTGGAAAAAGGCGACCGGGTGATCGTGGGGGTCTCCGGAGGAATCGATTCGATGGTCCTTCTTCATTTGTTAAATATCTATCGTCCCGCCTTCGCACTCACTGTGATCGTGGCCCATGTCAACCATGGTATCCGTCCTGCTGAATCAGAAAAAGAGGCAGAACTGGTTCAGAGGGAATCGGAACGGCTCAGTTTACCCTTTGAATATGGTCAATTCGATGTAAAAGAATTCCAGAAGACAAGGGGCATTTCTATCCAGGATGCTGCCCGAAAGGTCCGTTTCCACTTCTTCAACAGTCTTCTCAAGAAATACGGTGCCCAGAAGATCGCACTGGGCCACAATGCAGATGATCAGGTCGAGACCGTCATTTTAAGACTGATGAGAGGAGCTGGACTGAAGGGTCTGAAGGGGATACTTCCCATTCGAGAGGGAAGAGTGATCCGACCCCTTCTTGAAGTATGGAGAAGAGAGATCGAATTCTTTGCCACAGAAAATGCCATTCCCTCTCTAAAGGATTCATCCAACCTTCAGGAAAATTATCTTCGGAACCGGCTTCGCCTCTCCCTCATCCCCCTGATCGAAAGGGAGTACCAACCCAATTTTAAGGCAGTGGTCATGAGGGCTTCGGCATTTCTCAGGGAAGAGAATGATTATCTGGAGAGAGGGGCAGAAGAGGCTTATAAGAAGATCGTCCACGAAGAGAAAGACAACCTCTCCTTCAAGTTCTCGGAATATCAATCCCTCCATCAGGCGATCCAGTGGAGGGTCATTCAGAAGATGTTGGGAAGAATTTATAGTGAGGAGATGATTGAAGAAGGGTTGGCCATCGATCCGGTCTATCATAAGTTGAGCCAGGCTTCTCCCAGTTTTCTTCTGGAGCTCCCTCAAGGAGTCTGCCTGGAGAAACGGTACAATAGGGTTTTACTAGGAAAGAAAGGGATGGAACGAATCCCGCCTTTCGAGGTTGAAATCATTTCGTCTGGCCGTACCTTTATTGAAGAAATTGGGAAGGAAGTGGTGACCGAGGAAATAAGGAGGCGTGATCCCTTCGTAGATCTCCAGGGTTCTCTAAATATTGCTTTTTTCGATTACCAAAACCTCCATTTTCCATTGAAGATGAGGAATTTCAGACCAGGCGATCGATTCCAACCATTGGGGGTAAAGGGAACTCAGAAGTTAAAGGAGTTCTTTATCGATCACAAGATTCCAAGATTTGAGAGGCAGGGGGTTCCGCTTCTCATCTCAGGAGAAATGATTGCTTGGGTCGTCGGCTTCAGAATCGATGAGCGCGTGAAAGTTACCGAGAAGACCCAAAGGGTTTTAAGAGTAGAGGTAGTGGAAAAAAGAAGATCATCGACTCTCATTCCCTAATAACCCTTTTCCCAAAATCCTCTTAATTTTCCTCTTAATTTTTCTTGACAATCAATAATGGAATAAGTTAATAAAATAAAATTCCCATAGAAAAAGTATGATTTTGTAACCTATGAAAATATCAACAAAAATCAGGTATGGAACAAGAGCGATGTTGGAACTCGCCTTCCACTATGGAGAGGGGCCCATCGAATTGAAAGAGATCGCCAAGAAAGAAAATATATCTCTTAAATACCTTGAACAAGTCATTATTCCCCTCCGGACGGCTGGTTTGGTGAAGGCAGTCCGTGGTTCCAAAGGCGGGTATTCATTAACCAAGCCTCCTTCCGATATCTGTTTGAATGATCTGGTTCAAGTTTTGGAAGGACCTCTCAATCTTCTTGAATGTTTACAGGACCCGACGGCCTGTCAGAAAGTTCCGGTCTGTGTGACACGAGATATTTGGAAGGAAGTTTCGGATGCGATCTATGGAATTTTTCATTCGATTACTTTAGAGGATATGGTCCATCGGAAAAGAGAAAAAGAAGGACGAGCTCCTTCGATGTACCAAATTTAGTAAATTGAAAGGGTTCAAGGGTTCTAGGGATCAAGGGTTCGAGTGATAAGTTTTAGACTTCAGGTCATTGAGTCTCTAAGACACTAAGACGTAATGATGCTACGACACAAAGGCGCTTTTGGGAGAAATACGCTTGAACCCACGAACCCTCGAATCCTTGAACCCTATTTGACAGAAGTCTTATTAGGAGCTAAGAGATGGCAAGGATAGCCGACTCCGTTTCAGAATTGGTAGGCCATACACCTTTATTAAGATTGAATCGAGTGGCAAGGGATTGTAAGGGAGAGGTGGTGGCAAAACTGGAATCCTTTAATCCTTGTGGAAGCGTTAAAGACCGTATTGGTGTTTCCATGATTGAGGCAGCTGAGAAGGCGGGACAGATTAAGAAAGATACGATTATTCTGGAGCCGACCAGTGGAAATACAGGCATTGCCCTGGCGTTTGTCTGTGCGGCAAAGGGGTATCCGTTGGTTTTGACGATGCCGGATACCATGTCCATTGAGCGGGTTCATATGCTCCGAATGTTTGGAGCAGAATTGGTTCTGACACCTGGCCAGGAAGGGATGACGGGCGCAGTGAAAAAGGCAGAGGAGATGGCTGCCAAGGATCACCGGTATTTCATCCCACAGCAATTCAGAAACCCGGCCAATCCGGAGATCCATAGGAAGACGACCGCTTTGGAAATTTGGGAAGACACCGATGGGAAGGTAGATATTTTAGTGTCAGGTGTGGGAACAGGAGGAACCCTTACTGGAGTTTCAGAAGTCATCAAAAAGAGGAAACCCGAATTCAGGGCCATTGCAGTAGAACCTGGAAATTCTCCCGTCCTTTCAGGAGGGAGACCAGGAACTCACAAAATACAAGGAATCGGTGCAGGTTTCGTTCCTGAGGTGCTTCGGATGGATCTGGTCGATGAGGTGATCAAGGTATCGAACGGGGATGCAGGTTTATGGGCAAGGAGGTTAGCCCGAGAAGAAGGGGTTTTGGCAGGAATTTCTTCGGGTGCAGCCGTATGGGCAGCGATTGAAGTGGCCAAGAGGCAGGAGAGTGAAGGCAAGATGATCGTCGTCATCCTGCCCGATACTGGGGAACGATATATCAGCACATGGCTGTTTGATGAAAAGAAGTAATGAGTTCTTAGTTCGAAGTTCGGAGATTTGAGCGGTCAGCTTTTAACTGCGAACTCAACACTCTGAACTCCTAACTTTCTTAGGGGGAAGGGAGTGGTGATATGTTATGGATCATGGATCACCCAAGGGGGAAAACATTAGAAGTTTAAAGTTAAAAGTTCAAAGTTCAAAAGTAAATCTCAAAGTTGAGATTTTTAGGAGGTAAAAAGATGGCGAAGACCATTGAAGAGATAAACGAGAAGATTAAAAAAGGGAAAGCAGTAATTTTTACGGCGGAGGAGATTATCGAATATGCCGCTGAAAAGGGAGTCAAAAAGGCAGCCCAGGAGGTGGATGTCGTCACCACAGGGACATTTGGCCCGATGTGTTCATCCGGTGCCTATTTCAATGTAGGCCATACAAAGCCCCGGATTAAACTGGGAGGAGGCAGAACCTATCTTAATGATGTCCCGGTTTATACGGGTTTTGCAGCCGTGGACATTTTTCTTGGAGCGACGGCCATGCCGGAAGATGACCCCAGAAATAAGATTTTTCCGGGAAAGTTCAGTTATGGAGGAGCTTATGTTATTGAGGAACTGGTTGCCGGAAAGGATGTCAGGCTCACAGCCACTGCTTATGGGACAGACTGCTATCCCAGAAAGAGTTTGGAAACTTATATCTCCTTGAAGGATATGAACGAAGCGGTTCTTTTCAATATGAGAAACGCCTATCAGAACTACAATGTTGCCGTTAACCTGTCCGATAAGGTGATCTATACCTATATGGGCGTCCTTCAACCCCAGCTGGGTAATGCCACTTACTGTAGTGCAGGCCAGTTGAGCCCCCTTCTCAACGATCCCTACTACAAAACCATTGGAATAGGGACTCGGATCTTTTTAGGAGGAGGCATTGGGTATGTGGTGGGGAACGGAACTCAACACAACCCGGGAGTGAAGAGGACGGAGAAGGGGGTTCCTAAAATGACGGCGGGTACCCTCTGCGTCGAAGGAGATCTCAAGATGATGAGCCCGAAATGGCTCAGAGGAACTTCTTTTACCGGATATGGAGTGACCCTGACGGTTGGAATTGGGGTTCCCATTCCGATTATAAACGAGGAGATTCTTCAATATACCATGATACGGGATGAAGAGATCTGGGCTCAGGTCGTGGACTACAGCGAAGCCTATCCTCAATTTATTCCAGGGAGTTTAGGCGAGGTGAATTACAAGCAGCTCAAGAGCGGTCGTATTTCGGTACAGGGAAAGGAGATTTCAACCTCCGGCCTCTCCAGTTATTTTAAGGCAAAGGAGATCGCCCAGATCTTAAGAGAGTGGATCAAAGCGGGAAAATTCTTTTTGACCAAACCGGTTGAAACCCTTCCCTCTGTCGATTCAGGGATTGTTTTTAAACCTCTAAAGGAAAGACCCTTCAAAAAGAAATAAGATTGCGGATTGCAGATTGTAGATTGCAGATTGAAAAATCTGAAATCTGAAATCCAAAACCTGAAATGAAAAAGGGGGTGTCCCATGCAGAAAAAGAAACTCGTGCTCAATTACCCTTCCCATCTCGTTGATCAACCGGTGATCTACAGGTTGGTCAAGGATTTTGATTTAATGGTTAATATCATGAGAGCCCGGATCACACCCAAGGAACAGGGAAGGCTCGTTTTAGAAATTACAGGAAAGAGGTCGGCACTGGAGGCAGGGATTGACTATCTGAAGGAGATAGGTGTGGAGATCCAACCATTGGCTCAGGATGTCAAATGGCATGAAGATCGCTGCACACATTGTACTGCCTGCATCTCCATCTGTCCGACCAATGCACTGGATATCAACAGGAACCAGATGGCGGTCTCTTTTAAACGGGACAAGTGCATTGCTTGTGAACTGTGCATTCCCGTGTGTCCCTATCAGGCCATCGAAATTCTTTTCTGAGGTAACCAGAATAAATGAAGTGGCATCCCCCCACCCTAACCCTCCACCCTTGGAGACTGTGTCACAATAAGGGAGATGCCATGTTTGTCATTCTGAACCCTTCGCCTGTCATTCTGAGCGAAGCGAAGAATCTCGATTTTTGGCTCAGGGCAGGCTCCGTGAAGAATCTCATAGAATCAATAATTTAGAAAACAGAGATTCTTCGGCTAACGCCTCAGAATGACATTGCGACACAGTCTCTTGAGGGGAAGGGAACAGTGAGGGCTATTTCGTAAAAGGGGGTTGATGATTGAAAAAAAGGGTCGTTGTGGCGATGAGCGGAGGCGTCGATTCGAGCATCACTGCCTGGCTTCTCAAAGAGGGAGGCTATGAAGTGATCGGAGCCACGATGTGCATAGGAATGACAGATAAAACCCAGGGAGGCCCGGCTCGATGTTGTGGCCTTGCCGATATCGAGGACGCCAGACGTGTTGCTCTTCAGCTTGAGATTCCTTTTTATCTCTTCCATCTTAGAGATGAGTTTGAAAAAGAGGTCATCCAATATTTTTGTGGGGAATATGCTAAGGGGAGAACACCCAATCCCTGCATTATTTGCAATGAGAGATTGAAGTTTGGATCTTTTTTAAAAAAAGCACTGGAGCTGGGGGCCGAATTTATTTCCACAGGTCATTATGCACGATTGGAATTCGATGAAAAGAGTGGGCAATATCTTTTGAAAAAAGGGGTCGATCGGAGAAAGGATCAATCCTATGTTCTCTTCTCTTTGACCCAGGACCAATTTCAGCATACCCTGTTCCCCTTGGGAGAACATCGAAAGGAAGAGGTGAGGACGAAAGCTCATCAACTCGGTCTTCGAGTTCATGACAAGCCTGAAAGCCAGGAGGTCTGCTTCGTTCAAGAGGCTTCCTATCATTCCTTTTTATCGGAAAGGCTGGAAGAGTCGATCGAACCCGGGCCGATCATCGATAAGGTGGGGAATGTCTTGGGGAGACATAAAGGAATTCCTTTTTATACCATTGGACAGCGAAGAGGTCTCCGCATGGCGAAGGGAAAACCGCTCTATGTGATTGGAATCGATCAGGAGCAGAATGCTATCATTGTTGGAGAGGAAAAGGAGGTTTATGGCGATACCTTTGTCGTTGATTCTATTAATTGGATCGTTTCTCAAGGAATGACCCAACCGCTGATGGCCCAGGTGAAGATCCGGTATAACCATCCGGGTTCGGAAGCGACCCTTTCTCCGAGAGGGGAAGATGAGGTGGAGGTTAGGTTTAAAGCCCCCCAGAAGGCCATCACACCTGGGCAGGCGGCTGTTTTTTATGATGGAGAAACAGTCCTCGGAGGGGGATGGATCAAAGAAGTAATCAATGCAAAATGATCAATGGTCAATTATCAATTAGCATTGGAAGCAAAAACAAAAAATCAATGGTCGATAAGAGAGGGCAAGGGGATTGTCCCGGAATTACGGACGAACGCGAAGCGGAGTCGTAGATTCGGGACTGTCCCCGTAATACGACTATGGATCAATCCATTAAAGAGAAATACGACCGTCTAAGGGAAATCTTTCAGTCGATGGGACGCGTGGTTGTTGCTTATTCAGGAGGCGTCGACAGCACACTCCTTCTAAAAGTGGCTAAAGATACCCTCGGCGAGGGAAACGTTCTCGCGGTGACCGCCCTTTCTCCACTTTATCCCGAAAGGGAATTGAAAGAGGCAAAAAAAAATATTCAGGAGATGGGCATCAGACACCTCCTGATTGAATCGAATGAATTGGAAATCCCCGGGTTTTCAAAAAATCCTAAGGACCGGTGCTATTTCTGCAAAAGGGAACTCTTCGGAGAATTACGGAATCTGGCTCAATCAGAAGCCTTTCCTTTTATCGTCGAGGGCTCCACCCTGGATGACGAAAAGGATCATCGACCTGGAAGGAAGGCCATTCAGGAGTTAGAGATTCGGAGTCCTCTTAAAGAGGCTATGTTTACAAAATCGGAGGTGAGGAAGTTGTCCAGGGCGTTAGCCCTTTTGACCTGGGACAAACCCTCGTTTGCCTGTCTTGCCTCCCGGTTCCCCTATGGAGAAGAAATTACTCCGGAGGGATTAAGGATGGTGAATGAGGCAGAGGATTTCCTCTTCGGATTAGGATTCAAACAGGTGCGAGTCCGGCACTATCAGAACCTGGCCAGGATTGAAATCTTTCAGGAGGAGATCGAGCGCCTGCTGGACGGGTCATTAAGGGAAAAGGTGGTCAGGCGTTTGAAAGAGATAGGTTATCAGTATGTCACATTGGATCTTCAGGGTTTTCGCTCGGGATCGATGAACGAGGTGTTAGGATGAAGGCGATCGCCCTCCTCTCCGGAGGCCTTGACAGTACACTCGCAGCAAAGATCGTCACAGAACAGGGAATCGAACTGGAGGCCCTCAACTTTCTGACCGTCTTCTGCACTTGCACCAACCGGGGAGAAACCTGCCTGGCTTCCCAGAAGGCTGTCGATGCCCTGGGCATTCCCTTAAAAGTGTTCAATGTCTCCGAGGAATACCTGGATGTAGTGAAGCACCCAGAGCACGGATATGGAAGAAATATGAATCCGTGTATCGACTGCCGGATCTTCATGCTGAAGAAGGCAAAGGCCTATATGGAGGAGACGGGGGCTTCATTTATCGTCACCGGTGAGGTTCTGGGGCAAAGGCCGATGTCTCAGCGGAGAGAGGCTATGCGACTGATCGAAAAAGAGGCAGGGCTTGAAGGTTTCATCCTGCGACCCCTCTCGGCGAAGTTCCTTTCAGCCTCCATTCCGGAAAAAGAGGGCTGGGTGGATCGAGAAAAGCTCCTCAGTATTCAGGGACGCTCGAGAAAGCCACAAATCCAATTAGCTTCCCAATTCGGGATTCGCGACTACCCCTGTCCTGCAGGAGGGTGTCTTCTCACAGACCCCGGGTTTGCAAAACGGGTGAAGGATCTGATGCTTCATGATCCCGATTTTTCCATCAATGATATCCATCTGTTGAAAATAGGAAGGCATTTTCGCCTTTCCCATGGAGTTAAATTAGTAGTTGGGAGAAATGAGGAGGAGAATCAAAAGATTCATGCTCTTATAAAAGAGGGGGATGCGTTATTAAAAGTCTCTCATTATCCAGGTCCGCTTTCCCTGCTCAGAGGAGAAGCGGATGAAATGGAGTTGGAGAGGGCTGCTTCCATCACTGCACGATATAGTAAAGCAAAGGATCTGGAAAGGGTTGAGGTGATTTATAAAATGGTTGAAGAGGATGGTGACCAATTGATTTCCGTATCACCCATTTCAGATGAAGAGATAGTTAATTTAATGATCAATTAAAACAAACGCATCCAATAAATTCACATGTATGGCAAGGCTTTAGCCTTGCCTGCCTACCACATGCAATAAGCAACCCTAAAGGGTTGCCCTATAGAATAGTTAATACGTTTTTATTAATACAAACACATTAAATCCTTTGAGATTGACCCCTCACCCCCTCCCTCTCCCCTTGGAGGAGAGAGGGGAAGGGTGAGGGGGGGCCGAACTAGATGTCAAATTTGATAATGCGTTTGTACTATTAACTAAAAATCAAAGGGGGTAGAAAGGAGATGATGGAGGAAAGACATGAGCGAGAAGAAACAGATTTTTACCCCGGTCAGTGAGAAAGAGGTTACCCGGGCCATTGTCGATGGCTTTGCACGGCAGTTCATCGACTATGTGGAAAGTGACTGCCTCATCATCGGAGGGGGCCCCAGCGGATTAATGGCCGGAAGAGATATTGCCCAGAAAGGGGTGAAGACTCTGATTGTGGAACGGAATAACTACATCGGAGGAGGCTTCTGGATTGGCGGCTATCTGATGAATAAAGTGACCATCAGAGAACCGGGACAGGAGATCCTGGAGGAATTAGGCATCCCCTATGAGAAGGCAGTGAAAGGCCTCTATGTTGCGGATGGTCCTCATGCCTGCTCAAAACTCATTGCAGCGGCTTGTGATGCAGGAGTGAAGTTTGCCACTATGACGATCTTCGATGATGTGGTCCTCAGAGAAGGAAATCGGGTTTGCGGAGCAGTGGTCAACTGGACGCCTGTTCAGGCCCTTCCTCGTGAGATCACCTGTGTCGATCCCATTGCCCTGGAATCAAAATTTGTGGTGGATTCTACAGGTCACGATGCCTGTGTGGTGAAGAAACT
>JBFMAE010000074.1:0-3868 GCA_040756085.1 Thermodesulfobacteriota bacterium
TTGACCACTTTGGCCACCCGGTTGATATGGACCACCCGGTCGGTTAATTCCAGTGTGCTTGGATCAATCTTCGGCAATGTCATCCCTCCTGGATCGCGCTCCGGCATTAAAAGATCAAACCGCCCATTCTGGCGGCCTCGGCCAATGCCTTGACCCTACCATGATAAAGATATCCATTTCGGTCAAAGACCACTTTTTTAATTCCCTTTTCGAGGCATTTTTTGGCGATGAGTTCCCCCACTTTCTTCGCCGCTTCCACATTCCCTGCGTGACTGAGGCTCTTTCGAAGCTCTGGGCTCAATGTGGAAGCACTGATCAAGGTTTCGCCTGTCGTATCCACAATAGCCTGAGCATAGATATGCTTCAAACTCCGGAAGACATTGAGGCGAGGCTGTTCTACGGTTCCTTTAAGACGGCTCCTAACCCTCTTTTTCCTTTTCAATCGCGCCAATTCCTTACTGTCCTTCAATGTTTTTCCTCCCCTGCCTGCAGGCAGGCGATCCCGCTATAGGCGAAGCGGGTTCTTTTATGCTTTCGTCTTTCCAACCTTCTTACGAATCCGTTCCCCGAGATAACGGATCCCCTTTCCCTTATAGGGTTCAGGGGGTTTGATCGAACGAAGTTGAGCAGCTACCGTTCCCACCTGTTGACGGTCAATCCCTCTGATGATGATCTGTGTTTGCTTTTCCACTTCCACCTTAATCCCTTTGGGAATGGGGTAGAGAATCGGATGGGAGAACCCTACGGAGAGTTTAAGGGCCTCTCCCTGGAGGTCTGCCCGGAAGCCAATGCCAACGATCTCGAGCCGTTTCTCAAACCCCTGGGTGACTCCGATTACCATATTAGCGATGAGGCTTCGCGTGAGGCCTTGAAGGGGTTTGGAGGTGCGTTGATCATCCGCACGATGAATGAACATCTTTCCTCCATCCACCGAAGCCGAGATTCCTGGCGGGAGAGAGTGGGTAAGGTGACCTTTGGGTCCGGTCACTTCCACCTTCGAGTGATCACAGGAAATCTTCACTTCTTTTGGCAATACAATCGGCATCCTTCCAATACGAGACATCCTATACCTCTTTAAATCCTAAATCCGAATATCGAAATCCGAAACAAATCCAAAATTCAAAATTTTCAAATTTATATACCTTTCGTTTTTGTTTGAGTCATTTGTATTTTGAAAATTGGTGCTTGTTTCGAATTTCGCCTGCCTGCCCTGCCTACCGCAGGCAGGCGCAGGCAGGGATTTCGTGCTTCGAATTTAACGTTCCTCCTTTACCATACGTAACACAAGACCTCTCCACCCACATTGGCCTTACGGGCAGATTGATCGGTCAGAATTCCCTTCGATGTGGAGATGATCGAAAGCCCCAATCCGCTCATGACGGAGGGAATGCTGTCGTTTTTCACATAGACCCTTCGCCCCGGCTTGCTGATTCGCCTGATGTGAATGATCCCCTTCCGGTTGGCATCATATTTGAGAAAGATTCGAATCATCTCATGCTGGTTTTCATCTGTGATGACTTTAAAATTTTTGATGAACCCTTCCTCTTTCAAAATCTTGGCAACCTCCCGTTTCATTATGGAAGAGGGGACATCGACCTTATCGAATTTGGCTTTAGACCCGTTCCGAATTCGCGTGAACATATCGGCTAATGGATCGGTCATGGACATACAAACCCCCGTATGTGTCACCAGCTGGATTTAATCACTCCGGGGATATCGCCCCGGGAGGCATACTTTCTCAAACAGAGTCGGCACATATTAAATTTTCGATAATAAGCCCTCGGCCTTCCACAGAGAGGGCATCGATGGTACTCACGAACTTTAAATTTCTGGGCCCTTTTGGCTTTATTCATCAATGAAAGTTTTGCCAATTTTCTCCTCCTGATAATCCCCCCAACCCCCGTAGGGAATGGTTTAAAACCCTGCCTGTCCGGCAGACAGGCGTTCCCTCCAAAGGGAGAGAAGGGAGCATTTAATTCCTGAAGGGCATTCCCAGCAGTCTCAACAGTTCCTTTCCTTCCTCATCGGTCTTGGCCGTGGTCACAATGACAATGTTCATCCCTTTTACTTTATCAATCTTGTCATAATGAATTTCTGGAAAGATCAGTTGTTCCCGAATTCCCAGGGCGTAATTCCCCCTTCCATCAAAGGATTTCCCAGAGAGTCCTTTGAAGTCCCTCACTCTCGGCAGCGTCGCATTCACCAGACGGTTGAAGAATTCGTACATCCTTTCCTTCCGGAGGGTGACCATGCATCCAATCGGCATCCCCGTTCTTAATTTAAACTGGGCAATCGATTTTTTGGCCTTCGTGATGACAGGCTTCTGTCCTGTGATATCGCTCAGCTCTTGAACGGCAGAATCAAGAATTTTTATATTCTGGATGGCTTCCCCCAATCCCATATTGATGATGATCTTTTCCAGTTTGGGGACCTCCATCCTGTTCCGATAGTTGAATCGTTTCATCAGTGCGGGGACTACTTTTTCCTGGTAAACTTCTTTCAATCTGGCCATCGCCTCACCCTATTTATCGAAGATTTCCCCACATTTCCGGCAGAACCGTGCTTTTTTTCCTCCTTCCAGGATGCGGTGTCCGATCCGGACAGGTTTATTGCATTTTTCACAGAGGAGGGCCACATTGGAGACATGGAGGGGGGCCTCCTTTTCCAGAATGCCTCCTCTTCTTTGTTGGCCGTGGGGTCGAGAATGCCTCTTAATAAAATTGATCTCTTCGATGAGCACCTTCTCCTTCTCCGGAAGGACCTTCAGAACACGCCCGCTTTTGCCCTTTTCCTTTCCGGTAATCACCATGACCAGATCATTCTTTTTAATATGAAATTTCATGATGTTCATTTCAGAGTCCATTCTACCTGTCAACAGCCTGCCCTGCCTACCGCAGGCAGGCCTGCCTGCCGGCAGCAGGCTTTAGGCAAAGAGGGTAGGCCTTCAAAGTACTTCTGGAGCCAAAGAGATGATCTTCATAAACCGTTTGGCCCGAAGCTCCCTAGCGACGGGTCCAAAAATTCGGGTCCCGATGGGTTCTCCCTGAGGGTTGATGAGAACGGCAGAGTTGTCATCAAACTTAATATAGGAGCCATCCTGACGTTTCACCTCTTTCCTCGTTCGAACGATGACCGCGCGTACCACATCTCCTTTTTTGATCTTCGAATTGGGCAGGGCGTCTTTGACAGATACGACGATGATATCGCCCAGGGTCGCATACTTCCGACGCGAACCGCCAAGGACCTTAATGCACCCCAATTTTTTAGCTCCCGAATTGTCAGCCACTTCGAGAATACTGCGCATCTGGATCATCATAGACTCCTATACTGCTGCCCTTTGCTTCACCTCCCTGCCTGTGGTAGGCAGGAATCGATGATTAAGCGGCCCGGTCAAGGATCTCTTTGACACGCCATCGTTTATCTCGGCTCAAGGGACGGGTTTCGATCAGGAGGACCTTATCTCCAATATGGCATTCATTCTTTTCGTCGTGAGCCTTCACCTTTGTCCTCTTCCGGATATATTTCTTATAGACCGAATGGAGGACCAGACGGTTGACTATCACGACTACGGTCTTATCCATTTTGTCGCTCGATACCACACCCGTTAATGTCTTTCGTTTCCCTCTCTCTCCCATTGGCCTCATGTCCCTTTGTTCAGCACTCTCTCCTTGAGGATGGTCTTCACCCTGGCAATATCCCGTTTGACCTGAGGAATCCGCATCGTATTCTCCAGTTGTCCGGTTGCGTGCTGAAAACGTAGATTGAAGAGTGCCTCATTCAGCTCTTTTTCCTTCTCCAACAATTCCCCTTCACTCAGGAGGCGAAGATCCTTCGGTTTCATGGATGGCTCCCCCTCATAATGAACTTT
>JBFMAE010000075.1:0-6535 GCA_040756085.1 Thermodesulfobacteriota bacterium
GTTCAGTATTGGGGCAGGGCCATTGCAATCCATCGCCTTGAAGTCGGTCATAAGTGATACCACCCTAGGACGGAGTGAGCTTTGCAATCTCCTCCATGATAGCACGGGGTGAGGCATAATCCATTGGATAACCAAAACGGCTCGACAACTCCTGGATAATCTGCCAGTCTGGTTTGGCCTCTCCAGGAGGTTCCACAGCTTTTCGAAGTAACTGAACCCTTCTTTCCGTGTTGCTAAAAGTCCCCTCTTTCTCTGCAAAGGCAGCCCCGGGCAAAACCACATGGGCCAGATCCGAAGTGGGAGTTTTGAAAATATCAATGACTAAAAGAAATTCAACGGCCTTGAGTGCTTTTTCTACATGAAGGCTATCTGCATCACTCACGACTGGATTTTCACCCAGGATGACTATAGCTTTCATTTTCCCATCCAGGACAGCAGGAAACATTTCAGTCGCGGTCAATCCAATCTTATCTGAAAGTTTAGCTCCCCACGCCTCTTCGAATTTTTGTCGCACTGCCTGATCGATCACGGCCTGGTAACCTGTATAAACATTCGGCAACCCACCCATATCACAGGCACCCTGGACATTGTTCTGTCCTCGCAGAGGATTGATGCCTGTGGATTCCTTTCCAAGATTTCCAGTGAGCATCGCCAGATTGGCAAGGGACTTGACATTGTCCACACCCGTGGTGTGCTGGGTAATACCCATGGTATAGAGAATAGTTGCACGCTCAGCCTTGGCATAATATTCGGCTGCCTTTTCCAGATCAGCCACCGGGATCCCTGTGATCTCCGATACCCTTTCAGGAGAATAATTCTCAACGACCTTTTTCAATTCCTCAAAGTTTTCCGTACGTTCATCAATAAACGCCTGGTCTTGCCACCCTTTCTTTAAGATGATATGCATCAGACCATTGATGAGGGCCACATCCGTCCCGAGATTCTGACGAAGATATAAATCGCTTTGGAGGATGATCGGAATCTTGCGAGGATCAGCGACGATTAACTTGGCTCCTCTTGCTTTCGCGCGGTAAACACGTGTTGCAATGAGGGGATGGGCCACTGAAGTATTGGAGCCGATAATCAGGATACAATCAGCACCCTCAATCTCTTCAATGGAGTTGGTCATTGCCCCGCTGCCAAATACTGCGGCCAGCCCGGCCACTGTGGAGGAGTGTCAGAGCCGGGCGCAATGGTCGATATTGTTCGTCCCAATGGCTGCCCGAGTAAACTTCTGTAAAAGATAGTTTTCCTCATTGGTGCATTTGGCAGAGGTCAATACACCGATGCTATCCGGACCATATTTCTCTTTAATCTCTTTCAGGCGTGCAGCGGCAAGATGGAGCGCCTCGTCCCATGAGGACTCCTGCAAAGCATCGTCCTTGCGAACCATGGGTTTGGTCAATCGTTTGGGGCTTGTGACAAACTCATGAACGGTCCAGCCTTTAACACACAATTTGCCCTGGTTCACAGGACTGGTTTTGGAAGGAAGGGTCCCAACGATTTTTCCATCGAGGACCTCCAAGAGCAATCCGCATCCACATCCACAATAAGGACAGAGGCTTAATACCGTTTTGAATTCCATGAAACTACTTTACCTCAATGATATTGAAGGGTGATATTTCATCCACACTAAAGCCCGTCTTGTACCCAAATTCCTTATTGATAATCTCTGCCACCTTTTTATAAAGTGTTCTTAAAGGAATATCGGCTGGACAGGCCTCTTCACATAAGCCACAGTCAATACAGCGACCTACCATATGGATGGCCCGAGCCAAATGGAAAGTGGGATTGGCAGGTGGAATCTCCCCCGTATCCACTAATTGATCTTCCTCAAGGGAGCATTCATTGCAAAAGCACATCGGACAGATATTCCGACAACCGAAACACTTGATGCATCGGTCAAACTCCGCCTTCCAGAACTGGAGTCGAGCGTCTAGATCCATTGCCTCGATGTAAGCAACTTTCTGGCTGTCCGCTTTTTCTCCCTTTGGACCATCCAGCAAACTATCTGGAAAGGGTTTTTCACATTCACAAGCTTTGGCCAGTTCATCAGGACAACCAATCCCAATGACGATGACCTTCTCTTCGCTCAACTGTTTCCATTTGAAGAGTTCTTTGAGTCCTCTTTCATCACAACCTCTAACCAGAACAGCAAAGGTCTCCTCTGGATATTCCATGGTCAACCGGATCATTATTTGATTGAGGGGATAACGAGTATCACCCGCTTTTTTCCAGTCACCCAAAGAGAGATGATCAAGCTCCTTGGGATCGCAGAAAAGATGTGGCATGACATGACCGTTCTCCTCTCTGAGTCCCAAAAAACCTCTTATCTTCCCTTCAACCAAAAGAGCTTGAACAGTTTCTTTAATCTTCATGCTCATCGCTTCTCAATCTCACTCGAGGTTCAGGCTAAGGTTGGGGAAGGATTATTCAGTCAGACTCAGCCTCAACCTTGATCTTAGCCTTATCATTAGGCAGCCTCCTTCGCTTTCACTTCCAAAGGATTCGGCCCCAACTTTTTAATGTCTTCCACAAACTCTGAAATTTCGTGAACGAATTCAACCGCTTCAGCAGAAGACACCCATCTTATCCTGAGACGTTCTGGGTGAATGCCAGAAAATTCCAGCAATTTCTTCATGAAGGTCATTCTTTTATTCGCCATAGCATTACCAGACTGGTAATGACATTCGCCAAGACGTCAGCCAGCCACAAAGACGCCGTCCGCTCCAACCTGCAAGGCCTTCAGGACATAATGAGGCGATATCGTCCCGGCACACATGACCCGAATGACCCGGATCGATGTCGAATACTGCATTCTACTGACCCCAGCTAGGTCAGCCGCGGCGTAAGCTCACCAGGTGCACAAAAAAGCAATGATCTTAGGTCTAAAATCCTCTGCCATGAAAAACTCCCTTTATTCGCTAAGCGCTTAGCGCTATGCGCATAGCGTTATTTAAATCTAGGCTGCCATAGCCTTTTCAATTTGAGCATAGATCTGCCTGCTGGTGAAACGTTTGAGCTGTGCGCTTGCCGATGGACAGGTGGCTGCACACGCCCCACACCCTTTACAAATCACTTCGTTGATCTCACAGATTTTCCGATCTTCCAGAAATCGAATCGCCTCATAGGGACATACCTTAAGGCACCCCTGACAGCCGACACAGCTTTCGGGGTCGATGTGAGCCACAATGGCATTGCCGAACATCTCCTTCTGCGACAGAAGGGTCACGGCACGCGCCGCTGCACCCAGACCATGAGCAATGGATTCATCAATCGGTTTTGGAGAATGGGCCAGTCCACAGACAAACACCCCATCCGTGGCAAAATCGATAGGCCGGAGTTTAACGTGAGCCTCCACAAAAAAACCATCATTATTCACTGGAACTTTGAATAATTTAGCCACGGGATTTTCCTTTGGAGGGATGATGGCTGTGGCTAAAATCAATAAGTCTGGTCGAATCTCGATCTCTCGGTTCAGAACATAGGAGGTGAAGAGAACCTGAAGATCATTTTTATCCTTGTCAACCTTTAACTCTTTGTTATCGTCATAACGGATAAAGAGTATGCCTTTGGCCCGCGCTTCACGGTAGAGATCCTCACGTAGTCCATACGTGCGCATATCCCTGTAGATAATAAAGACATCCATCTCCGGGTTGACCTCTTTCAGCCTGAGTGCACTCAAAACGGAATGTGTACAACATACCTTAGAGCAGTATGGCCTCTCTTTGATGCGCGATCCAACACATTGGATAAAAACCGCTGAGCGGACCTGATTCAAAGAGGAGTCAGGATTGATAAATTTACGGTCTAAATCAAGACTGGTCAGAACGCGGGGATCTTTACCATAGAGATATTGATCCGGTATTAGCTCTGAAGCACCGGTCGCAATAATGGCAATCCCATGCTCTAATACCTTTTCGTTTCCGTCTGTTTTAAGGGTGGATTTAAAATTGCCCACAAATCCTTCCACCTGCTTCAATTCAGTGTTCAGGTAGACATCGATCCTTGGGTTGGACTGAACCTCTTGAATCAACTTAGCCAGGTTTTGCTGGATATCCTCTCCTCTCCAGGTCTGATAAAGGTCTCGGCCCTGTCCTCCCAAAGTACTGCCCTTTTCGATTAAACAAGTATGATAGCCCTGTTCTGCCAGATTTTTTGTAGCGCTCATACCGGAAATGCCACCGCCGATGACCAAGGCCGTCTGGTTAATCTTGATTTGAGGCTCGGACATGGGTTCGAAGAGAGACACTTTAGCCACGGCCATGCGCAAAAGATCTTTGGCTTTCTCTGTACCGGCTTTTGCATCACCGCTGTGCACCCAGGAACATTGATTGCGAATATTCGCCATCTCAAAGAGGTATTTGTTAATCCCGGCATTGACCACCGTTTCCTGAAAGAGAATTTCGTGGGTCAGAGGGCTGCAGGCGGCAACGACCACCCGGTTCAGCTTCTGTTCTTTGACCACCTGGGTCATCTTCTCTTGAGTGTCCTGGGAACAGCTGAAAAGATTCTCTTCCACATAAACGACACCCGGCAAGGTTCGGGCATATTCAGCAATGGCTGGAACATCTAATACGCCGGCTATATTCGTCCCACACTTGCAGACAAATACGCCAATCCGTGGAAATTCACCCCGAACATCAATTTCCTCAGGAACCTCCTTGGTCTTCGTCATGGACCAGCGGGAATCGGCTAAGATACTCTCTGCCATGGCAGCGGAGGCGCTTGATTCGATGACCGAGGTAGGAATATCTTTTGGGCCTTGAAAGGCTCCGCAGACAAAGATGCCTGGCTTCGAGGTTCGAACAGGTTCAAAGCTGCTGGTCGAAGTAAACTGATAAGGATCGAGATGAATCTCCAATTTCTTGGCCAGGTCCACGGCTTCTTTGGGAACGGCAAATCCCACGGATAAAACAACCAAATCAAATGATTCCTCAATCCTTTTCTGAGCCTCGTCTGTATAGCGGATGAGAAGATCACCCGTGTCACTCATTGGAAGAATCTGGGTAATTCTGGATTTGATGAAACGCACACCCGCCTCTTCTCTGGCCCGGTTATAATATATCTCAAAATCCTTCCCATAGGTTCGCATGTCGATATAGAAGATGGCGGTATCCAGAGGCTCCTTTGAATGCTCTTTGGCCACAATGGCCTCCTTGATGGCATAGGTGCAGCAGACCGCTGAGCAAAAAGCCTTTGCCCCTTCATGCACATCTCTCGAACCCACACATTGAATCCAGGCGATCTTTTGGGGCTCCTTTTTATCGGAAGGCCTGATCAAATGTCCGCCCAAGGGTCCGGAGGCAGAAAGCATTCTTTCAAACTCAAGGCTGGTGACGATATTAGGGGAACGTTGGTAACCATATATATTATAAACTTTCGGATCAAAGACCTCGCATCCAGGGGAAATGATGATTGCCCCGACTTGAATGGTCCATTCCTTTTCTTGATCTTCGAAATTGATCGCCTTTGCAGGACAGAGTTTTTCACAGACCTTGCATTTCCCTTTTGTAAAAAAGATACAATGGATCGGGTCAATGGCATACTTCAGGGGAACTGCCTGAGCATACTTCACATGGATGGACTTTCGCTTGGCAAGTCCTACATCATATTCACTGTCAACTTTGGCCGGGCATTTCTCAGCACAGAGGCCGCAGGCGATACATTTCGCCGGGTCCACATAGCGTGGGTATTGAACCACTTTAACTTCAAAACTCCCTTCCTCCCCGGAAATGCTTTTCACCTCGGAGAGGGTCAACAACTCAATGTTGAGATGCCGGCCGACCTCGACCAGTTTGGGCGAGAGGATTCACATGGAACAGTCATTGGTGGGGAAGGTCTTGTCCAATTGGGACATGACGCCCCCGATGGAGGAGGACCTTTCCACAAGGTAGACATAATAGCCGGAATTGGCCAGATCCAATGCGGTCTGCATCCCGGCAATGCCTCCACCGACCACCATCACTGAACCGATTCTATTCTGTGTCATCTTTTTCCCTACCTTCTACAAATGAAAAACTATTCCTTTGTTAATTCTGTCTTCTCTGTTGGTCCTGCCTGTCCTGTTAATTCTTTCTCCTTTGTTAATAATTCATCAATGCCGCCGATCGGAATCTCGTTCATCTCCAGTCCAAGAATCTTTTTATCGATGCCCAGGCTCAGTCCGAGAAGCTGTGTATAGAGAATCGAGGGAAGAGGATGGTTCACATTCCTTTGAGAAAGAATCATTTTTTGGACCTTATCAAACTGAAGGTGGCAGTAGGGACAGGCAACACAAAGATAGTCAGCACCGGACCTTTTCCCGTCCAGCAGTTTTTTTACCGTCAAATCCATTGAAAGTTCATCGTTGACCCCCCATAAAGGAGCCCCACAACATTCGAGCTTCATCGACCAATCAATGCTTTGGGCACCGGTCACTTCAACAAGCTGATCAAACAGGGAGGGTGCCACCGGATTATCGAATCCCACCACCTGGCTAGGTCTCAAGACATGGCATCCATAGTGGGTTGCAATCTTTAGCCCCTTGAAGGAC
>JBFMAE010000076.1:0-5657 GCA_040756085.1 Thermodesulfobacteriota bacterium
AGGGATGAATTAAGGTTGATCGATAGCTTTAAGTTCTTCATGATTGAAACTTAATTGTCGGTTCAAAAATGAAATTCAATAACCCCAAACCCCACTATAGCTGAATTTTTTCACAGCTTAAGGGGGATGAAGGGGGATTTGGAATTTCCATCGTTTCAAGTAAAGGAATCACCATGAAAAAATCATTTATCCTTCCTTGAAGAAGATTTTGAAGGATAGGTGGCTTCGATGGTGCTCTTCATTCCTCCCCGGACATTGAATTCGCCGGTGACGACCACCCGAACCGGGCTGGAGGCCTTGACGAAATCCCTGAGGATCCGGTTGACGGCATTTTCATAAAAGATTCCTAAGTTCCGGTAAGCAAGGATATACATCTTGAAGGATTTTAATTCCACACACCACTTATCGGGAATATAACGAATGGTAATGGTTCCGAAATCGGGCAATCCGGATCTGGGGCAGATCGAGGTGTACTCAGGGATGGAGATCGTTATCTCGTAGTTTTTAAACTGATTTTCGAAACATTCGATCTTTGGAAGGGAAACATTGAGCCCGGCACGGGCATGTTTATCGGTATATTCCGCCATGATTGACCTCTCTAGAAGGAATCATAATTCAAAAAATTTGAATAATCAATATTTAGAAATTGAATGCTTTTCATGGGAGTGTAGGTTACAAATAAAATATATTGATTTAGGAGGAATGCGATGGAAGAACCCAAAAGAGTGCCTCCAGAAGAAGTTCGTCAGAAAGTCGTCATAGATAGTTGCAGGATTCGGATCTTTTCAGCGAGGAAAGCAAAAAAGAAAGAAATGAAGCAATACGGAGGATATGTCATATGAAAAAAGAATATGATTTTTCAAAGGGTGAGAGGGGAAAGTTTTACCGCCAAAATGTTCGACTTCATCTTCCAATTTATCTTGACGAGGAGAGTCTTGAATTTGTCGAGAAGATTGCGAAAAGGAAGAAAGCGGACCTCACATCGGTAGTGAATGAAATTATTAAAGGCGAAAAAGAACTGGCCAAGACTTTGACATGAGAGGTGGCGGGATATCTTGGAGTTTGTTGGTCAGCGATCAGCAAAGCCATCCGTAACCTCGAATCGAGATTGGAAAAGTGAATATTTTCAGCAACGTCCCCTTCAAACTTCCCCCTGTGTAAAGATAAGCGCCCGATCACCTATTTCTATCATCTCTTCTGCCATCTCGGTCAAGCGGGTGAGCTTGCCTGATCGTCCAGGGATCGGGGAGTTGTCAGCTAAAAAGTGGGCCGGATGATTACAAACCTGCTTGAGCTTTAAGAGCGTTGCCAAGACGAGCCCTTTCCTCTGGATGCCTTCCGTTTCATCCAGCGTCTCCATGGTCTCTTTCACAACGGCTTCGTAGAGGGATGCCTGTTCTTTTGTTAATGTGCAAAAAACCTTCATCTCCATCTTTTCGGGGAGGTCATTAATGATCGTCTTGTCGGTTTTAAGGCGGCGAAGGATGAAGGGACCGGTGAGACGCTTTAACTTTTCGGAGGCCTCAGGGTCCCTGGCTGCCTGGATAGGGATGAAGAACCTATTCTTGAACTCTGCCTGGGTTCCAAGAAGCCCGGTGTTCAGGAACTCCATGATAGACCAGAGATCTCCCACATTATTCTCAACCGGCGTGCCCGTAAGGGCGATACGGTAGTCTGCCCGAATAGCCCTTGCAGCCTTGGCCTGCTTGGTCTCAGGGTTCTTGATGTTTTGAGCTTCGTCAAGGACGACTCCGGCCCATTGGAGGTCCTTAAAGGTCTCGACATCACGGTTCAGCAAGGCATAGCTTGAGATCACGATGGCATGCTCCTTGGCCTCTGTCGCGAAAGCTTCGCCCTTTGTTCTTTCTATTCCATGATGGATCATGACGGGAAGTTTTGGGGTGAAGCGACTCGCCTCTTTTTGCCAGTTATTGACAACAGACGTTGGGCAGATGAGAAGCACGGGACGCCGCTCTCCCGATTCCCGGTCTTTTTGAAAAAGGGCTAGGGCCTGGATGGTCTTTCCCAATCCCATGTCATCGGCCAGACATGCTCCGAGCCCCCACTTCCTGAGAAAACTCAACCAGGAAGTATCCACGCATCTGATAAGGCCGCAATGTCCCATGAAAGGCCTGCGGTTGAGATAATTCCTGGAATGGGACCCTTCCCTCTAATTCCCTTAGAAGATCAGCGATCCAGCCTGATGCCGAGATTCCTTCAACTGAAATATTGCTCGGGGTTTCTCCGCCTCCCAGGGCCATTCGGATAACCTCCCTCAAAGTCATCTGGTCCGATGCCTTCTTTTTCCAGAGTTGGATTGCTGCCTGGATTTCCTCTGCATTGAGGAGAACCCACTGGCCCCGAACTTTAACCAGAGGAGCCTTAAATTTTGCCAATCTCTGGAGTTCTTCGAAAGAAAGCTTTTCGCCGCCAAGGGCCACCTCCCTATTGAACTGCACAATTTCTTCGAGGGAGAGCCCGCTCGCACTTTGCATCTGGGGTGTTTTCACATTGGCCCGGGCTGTGAGGCGAAGTTTCGTTCCCTTGTGGGTCCACCACGCCGGCAACATAACACCAAAGCCAGACTGCTCAAGGATCAATGCCCTTTGTGTAAAGAGATCATAAGCGCCCATAGCATCGAGTTCGTAACCTGCTGGTCCCAATTTCTTCAGGCTCGCCTCGATATGTGGGCAAATCCCGGATGCCTGACCGAGAGAGAGCAGAAGGTACTCATGAGAGTTGAAATCCTTATCTGTGAATGGCAGGGTATGTTTCCCTTTCCATACTTTTTCCACCGGGATGAGGAGGCTTGGATCTTGATTGGCTTGAAGAAGGTATCGAACATACCATTTATCATTTCCATCTTCGGGTTCCTCAATACGGAAGCAGAGACGAAATGGTGCTGAAGTAGAGACCGTTATTGGACGTATCCAATCTTTTAATTGGTTTGCAAGTTGGAGCAACTCGGCTCCATCCCCCTCTATCAAGCCGGTGGGTGACTGCAATGCACTCAACCAATGGTCATGGATGCTGTAGAAGTTGCCCCTTCTCAAGTGGCGACGTTGAGTAACAGGAAGGAACTCGAAATCCTCGCTCTCTGCCGATCGAACGAGATGATCCACCATTATGCTAATAGAACTGGAGAGAAATGAGAGAGGAGAGGTAGCAGGAGGCGAGGTATCCTTTTCTTTGATGCTCAATGCCCGTGCAACGTCTGGCATAGATTTGCCAAGCTTTGTGAGCCTTTCGCTATCGACCCCCGAGAAGATCGGCCTCCAACGAGATAGGTAGGTTTCACGAATTTCGCTTATATCTGGAAGAAATTGCTCCTTTGTCACGAGCCCGGCTGCGAATCGCAAGACTGTTGTCCAGAAGGAAAGATCCTTCCCGACAATCACACCTGGCGCCAGCATTTATTTGCCAATAGATCGACATAAAAATTCTACTGTCATTTCCATAGGGAATTGAAGACCGGTAACTCTCCAGGGAACCAGAGTAACTGATCCAATGGATTCTGGAGGCTCAGCAATCAGCGGGCTGGAAGGAACAGGCCGGTTGTCCATGGTTGGAAGCCAGGCAACCATCGGTCGGATGGATTTCTTGCTGACTTTGAAATCGAAATTTATTTCTTTAAGAACCGTGGATAATTTTTCAACACCAGCATCGTAGGGAAGAGGATTCGGATTAGCTGGATCAGCTCCCAAATTGCTTTTATATCTTGGCCTCCTAACTTCTGAGTTTACCGGTTCCTTGGGCCTTTCTCCCCAGAGAAGAAACTCTCCTTCAAGGAATGATGCGTGGAGAATAATCATTTTCGAAAAGTCCCCTCGTTTGGATCAAAAAATAACACTTTTTAATATGGACTTCCATTGGGGATAGGATCATGATTGGTCAGGAGTAGAACGTTATTTCAAAGGTTAAATTAAGGTAAAAAACTTGAGTCTCGAAGCTTTTCGATTTGTCAGCCCAGAGCGCTTCTGCTTAATCCCAGCAATCTGGCTGCCTTCGATTTATTTCCATTCACCCTCTCCAAGGCCTGCAAAATGATTTGTTTCTTTAAATCGAAAGTAATTTTCTCAATAATTTTGTTAAAGTCAATGCCGTTATCTGGTAACCGAACATCCAGGGCTGTAATGGATGGGAACTTAGCGTCTACCTCTTTGCATTTCGAAAGTATTTCATCAGGTAAATGTTCTGGTAAGATCTCCTTTACCTCGTTGACGATCATGATTCTTTCAATGACATTCTTAAGCTCCCTTACATTTCCAGGCCATGGGTGACGGGCTAAAAAGGATTCTGCCTCTGGAGAAAGGCCTTCAACCTTTTTCCTATATTCCTTGTTAAATTTGGCGATGAAAAATTTTGCAAGCAGAAGAACATCTTCCTCTCGTTCCCTCAAGGGGGGAAGAAAAATGGGCATGACATTCAGGCGATAATAGAGATCTTCTCGAAATTTTACCTCTGAAACCAGGGTTTCCAAATTCCGGTTGGTAGATGCGATAATCCGGAAGTCCGCATATACTTTTTTCAAGCCTCCCAGGCGCCTGAAACTTTTTTCCTCCAGAACCCGCAAGATCTTCTTCTGAAGGATGAGGTCCATATCGCCAATCTCATCGAAGAAGATGGTTCCTTTGTCCGCTTCTTCTAAAAGACCTGGCTTGGATCGATTCGCATCGGTAAATGCCCCTTTCTCATAGCCGAATAACTCGCTTTCAAGCAGCGCCGCTGGCATGGAGGCACAATCGATTTCGATGAAAGCCCCTAATGTCCTTCGACTCATGCCATGAATCGCCCTCGCAATCAATTCCTTTCCTGTCCCGCTTTCACCTCTTATAAGGACTGTAGGAGTATCATGCTGGATCACTTTTTTAAGAAGATGAAAAACCTCTTTCATCTTTGAACTTTGACCAATGATATTTTCGAATCCGAATTCTTTCCTCTGGGTTCTTATGAATCGTTGTACCTCCCGATTAAGTTTGATCTTATCTAATGCCAGCTTCAAAATAAGCTTGATGTAATCCGCTTTGAAAGGCTTTTTGATGTAATCATAGGCACCAATTTTAATGGCCTCTACAGCGGATTCAACCGAAGCATACCCGGTAATAATGATGACTAAGAGATCCTCGTCGATTTCTTTAATTTTTTTTAGAACCTCAACACCATTGATATCAGGTAATCTCAGGTCTAAAAGGACAAGATCGAAATCGAGCTTTTCGACGATATTTAGGGCCTCCTTCCCATTCTCTGCAAGGAATACCTCATAACCCTCTTCTGTTGCAGCCTTTTGTAAGGAAGCACGAATGAGCTCTTCATCATCGACAATCAAAACCCGTTGCATCAATGTCCTCCATTAAGAGTAAACTATATCATCATTCAATCATTTGTCAACAAAGGGCCCCTTTAAAAAATCGGCCCGCTGAAAAAAGAAGCGGGCCGTATTGACAGGTTATAAGCCCGTCCTGCCTGCACTTTCTACGCAGGCACAGGCAGGAGGGCTTCATATTCTTAAGGCTGAGCAATGATTCGTTTATTTGCAACTGTTTAGCCATCTTAAGCAGCTATAGATAGTTGCGCTTCACTTTGTTCGAATAAAGTTGGTAAGGTGCCAGTTCTGCAGTAATCTTTAAGTGCCTTCTCGATTATGATAATAGCATCCT
>JBFMAE010000077.1:0-9110 GCA_040756085.1 Thermodesulfobacteriota bacterium
ACCCGATGTATTGCCTGGGATACAGAGAAGATTTGCCTCGTCTGTAATGAACAGTGTTCCTATCATGCCGTCGTGGGTGATGAGAAGAAGCGTCCCATCGTTAAGGAAGAAAAGTGTACAGGCTGTGGCATCTGCGAAAATAAATGCCCGGTCGATGGGGAATCTGCTATCATTGTCTATTCCTCCGGCGTACAGAAGAAATTAAAACCCGAACCTTCGAACAACACCAAATCTGGTTAAGGATGTGTGGCGTCGGCATTGATTGCCGACGTTCACTCACTACTCTTTACCCCGTTAGAAAGTCCCTGCATTTATGCCGGGGGATGCTACAAATAGAAAGCATCAGCTCCTTACTAAAGGTGGCTAAAGATGAGGACAAAGCCCCACTTTTCTAACAGGGTTTACTTCAAAAAAGGAGGGGTTGCCAGCGTTTAAGAGGACTATCCCAGATTTACGGACGGAGCAGAGCGTAGTCGTAGAATCGGGACTGTCCCCGCAGTACAGCGAAGCGTTACTTCAGCTAACAGACGGTTGAACGGCTGAAGCCAAAATGCCCGTAAAGGGCACTTCGCTCCCCCCCGCCGTTAGCTGCTCATTGCAGGCAAGAGAAAAAATATAGAAAATATAAACCGTCAAGGAGAAATGGCCATCTGGCAGTAGCTATCTACCAAGAAGCCCCTTTTTCATTTCCCTCCATTGTTGTAAAATGATTCCATGAGTCGATTCAAACTCGTCTCTGATTTCGAACCTAAAGGCGATCAGCCTCAGGCCATTGAGAAATTAAGTGAAGGGGTTCTAAAAGGAGCTACATACCAGGTCCTTATGGGCGTGACTGGGTCTGGAAAGACCTTCACTATGGCCAATGTGATCGAGAAGGTCCAGAAGCCCACCCTGGTCATCTCTCACAACAAGACCCTGGCCGCCCAGCTTTACGGCGAGTTTAAGGAACTCTTTCCGGAGAACGCCGTCGAGTTCTTCGTCAGTTATTACGACTATTATCAACCCGAGGCCTATATCCCATCGACTGACACCTATATCGAGAAAGACACCCAGATCAATGAAGACATCGATAAGATGCGACACTCTGCCACCCGATCCCTCCTGGAGAGAAACGATGTGATCATCGTCGCCAGCGTCTCCTGTATTTATGGGTTGGGATCTCCGGAGGCTTACCATGGGATGCTCCTCTATTTAGAAAAGGGGATGGTCATCTCCAGGGAGGAGATCCTCTCAAAACTGGTCGAGATTCAATATGAACGGAATGACATCGATTTTCATCGGGGGACATTCCGTGTTCGAGGCGATGTGATTGAGGTCTTCCCCGCCCATGAAGAGAATCGGGCCATCCGGATCGAACTGTTTGGAGATGAAGTCGATGCCATTTCGGAAATTGACCCTTTAAGGGGGAAGGTTATCCAGCCTTTAGATAAAGTTCCCATCTATCCTGGAAGCCATTATGTGACTTTTCCGGACCGAATGCGGATAGCCATTCAGAACATCCATCAAGAGTTGAAAGAAAGGGTGGAATGGTTTCAATCCCGGGGTCAACTTCTCGAGGCCCAGAGACTGGAGCAGAGAACAAAATTCGATTTAGAGATGTTGCAGGAACTCGGTTACTGCCAGGGGATCGAGAACTATTCCCGACATCTCACAGGAAGAAAGGCCGGGGAACCTCCTCCTGTCCTGCTGGATTACTACCCCGAGGATTACCTTCTGTTCATCGATGAAAGTCATGTGACCATTCCCCAGTTGATCGGGATGTATCGGGGAGATCGATCCCGAAAGGAGACATTGGTGGAGTATGGGTTTCGTCTCCCTTCGGCCCTGGACAACCGGCCGCTCATGTTCGAAGAGTTTCAGGAAAGAGTTCATCAGGTCATCTATGTCTCGGCCACGCCGAGCGATTACGAAATGAAGATGAGCCGTGGGAAGATTGTTGAGCAGATCATTCGTCCCACTGGGTTAAGCGATCCTTCCCTTGAAGTAAAACCCGCAAAGAACCAGGTTGACGATTTATTAGAGGAGATACAGAAGCGGGTGAAGAAGAAGGAAAGGGTTCTCGTCACCACACTTACCAAGCGGATGGCCGAGGATCTGACCGAATACTATGCTGACCTCGGGATAAGGGTAAAATATCTCCACTCTGACATCGACACCCTCGACCGGGTCGAAATCATCAGAGATCTTCGTTTAGGAAAATTTGATGTCCTCATCGGCATCAATCTTTTAAGAGAAGGCCTTGACCTCCCAGAGGTCTCCCTGGTGGCCATTCTGGACGCCGACAAGGAGGGCTTCCTTCGATCTGAGAAGTCTTTAATCCAGACCTTTGGCCGGGCGGCCCGGAATATCAACGGCGAAGTAATCCTCTATGCAGATAAGATGACGAAGGCGATGGATCAGGCTATATTGGAGACGAACCGGAGGAGAAAGATTCAGGAGGAATATAACAGGGTCTACCGAATTACCCCTCAGACCGTGAAAAAATCGATTCGAAATATCCTAACCTCGATCTACGAAGCGGACTACTTCACGATCCCTGCCGTTTCCGATTTGAGAGAGGAATATGTTTCCCTTAAAGAGATCCCGGTGATGGTTCAAAAATTGAGGAAGGAGATGAAGGAGGCAGCCGTCCGGTTAGAATTTGAGAAGGCTGCAGAACTGAGGGACAGGATCCATCGCCTCGAAGAAATGGAATTAAAAATAGGATAAAGAAAGTCTTGATCCATTCGGTGGCGCCAAGCTCCGCCCTTCAGGGCGGTGTATGAAGTGCCGCACCCAAAGCGAGTTCATAGAAAGCACAATTCCTACAAATATCCAAAACCATCGGAGTGGCTTACATCGTCAGGGGGAAGATAATCATGAAACTTAAAGACCAGACCGCACTTGTTACCGGTGCAAGCCGGGGTATTGGCGAGGCTATCGCTCGCGCTTTTGCAGAGGAGGGTGCACATCTTGCCATCACGGGACGCTCCAAACCGGAACTGGAGGCATTGGAAAAGGAATTCAACGGCCTGGGCGTTCGATGTCGGAGCATCATCGCCGATCTCACACAGAGCGGAGCCGTCGAGCAAGTATGAGAACAAGCCACGCAAAGCGTTCGAACACATTGACATCCTTGTGAATAATGCAGGTGTGGGCAGCAGCGGTAATCTCAAGCCTGTCGTAGATTATGACGACGACTTCTGGGAAAGGTTGCTCTACCTCAATCTCACAGTGCCATATCTATTCTCAAAGAAAGCATTACCCTCGATGATCGAGCGCAACTACGGGCGCATCCTAATGACCGCATCCGTCATTGGCAAGATTGGCATGTTGCACAGCGCGGCTTATGCAGCAAGCAAGCATGGAGTCTTGGGATTAATGCGCACATTGGCGATTGAGACCGCGAAACAGGGCATAACCGTAAACGCCATTTGTCCGGGGCCTGTCCGTACCCGCATGACCAAGTTGCGCCTGGAACATGAGGCGAGGCGTCTGGGAAAATCGGTTGCGGAATTCGAGACGACCTGGACCCCGATTGGCCGCCTTCTTGAACCACACGAAATTGCACCGCTCGCCGTGTATCTCGCCAGCCGGGAGGCATCGGTCGTCACGGGTCAGGCATTCAATATCGATGGCGGATTTTTGATGGTATGAAGTAAGATGGCCTCGAGAAGTTCCTCGCTTGCTAAATTGGCCCGCCCAGCTCTTAGCCGGGTGTTCCTGCGCGAGCGGACCTTCGATCTATTGGATCGCCTGCGCCAGCAGCCGGTCATCTGGATCTCCGGGCCTGCGGGGTGCGGCAAGACAACCTTAGCCTCCAGCCACATCGAAACCCGGCGGCTTCCCCATTTATGGTATAGACTCGATCGGGGAGATGGAGATGCAGCCACTTTTTTCTATTATCTTGGCCTCGCTGCGAAGAAGGTTTCTCCGCGGGCGAAGACACCCCTCCCTTTACTCACTCCGGAGTACCTCCGGGGTATGTCTACTTTTGCCCTGCGATATTTCGAAAATCTCTACCAGAGGTTGAGGAGTCCTTCTATCCTTGTCTTCGACAATTACCATGAGGTATCATCCGAATCCTCCTTCCACGAGATTATCTTTCACGGTTTATCCAATATCCCGGAGGGCATCAACGTCTTCCTGATCAGCCGCCAGGACCCTCCCCCGGCATTGATCAGCTTGGAAGCGAATCATCTGATGGGGATCCTCCGGTGGAATGAACTTCGCTTGACCTTGAAGGAATCATCGGGAATTGCCAGCGCACGATTTCGGGAGAGATTTTCTAAAAAGGCCCTTCAACAGATCCACAGCATAACGGATGGGTGGGCAGTCGGATTGATCCTCCTGGAGCGATTCAAACGCGAAAGGACAGGTCCTCCACGGATTGAAAAATCGATGCACGAGGAGATCTTTAATATTTTTCCAGTGAAATCTTGAACCTCATGGATCCGGAGATGCAGGATTTTCTACTGAAAACAGCCTTTCTGCCACAAATGACGGAAAGTATGGTCGAGAGGCTCACCGAAAATCCTCGGGCAAGGTGGATACTCAACCGCCTCAACCGGGGAAATTATTTTACTGAAAAACGGGTCCTCGACGAGCCGGTCTATGGCTACCACCCTCTCTTCCGGGAATATCTCATCTTCCGGGCTGAAGAGAGCTTCTCGAAACAAAGCCTCTCCCTCTTGAGAAGCCGAGCTGCGGATCTATTTGAAGAACATGGTCAGGTTGGAAGCGCCGCACGACTCCTCACAGAAATCAGGGATTGGGATGCCTTGACCCAATTGATACTTAAACACGCCCCAGTCATGCATGCTCAGGGCAGGGACTCCGTTTTGGAAAAATGGCTTCGAAGCATTTCCCCTAAATTATTCGAAACCCAGCCCTGGCTTTCTTACTGGATGGGGTCTTGCCGCTTGTTTGCCAATCCAGCCGAGAGCCGGCCCTACTTTGAGCAGGCCTACCGCCAGATGAGGATGAAAAAGGACACAACCGGCATCTTTCTGGCCTGGTCGGGAATGGTGGATGCGGTAAATCTGGGCTATGGGTTTGAATCATTCAGTGTCCTCGACCGTTATCTCCAGGATCTGGATGAACTCAGGCAGGATTATCCTGTTTTTCCATCTCCTGAAATCGAAGTTCGAGTCGCATCATCGGTAATTGCCGCCCTTGTCCTCCGGCAGCCCGATCATCCCGAGATTGAAGCCTGGGTTGAGAGGGTTCAAAAGCTGGCCAAGGACCCAACTCTGTTCAATGCCAAAACTCAGTCTCTCTTTTTCCTCGCCTACTATCACAATTACAGGGGGAACCGCGAAAAGGCGAGGCTCGCTATCGATCAAATGAGACAGATGAGCCAATCTCCCCATGCCTCGCCCTTCGTCAAAGTCATGACATTACATATCGAAGCCATGCATGACTACATCTTCGGATTGAACCGGGAGTGTCTCCAGGCTGTCCGGACCGGGCTGGAACTATCACAGAGAACGGGGGTCTCTTTTTTATATCATGGTTGGTTTGCTTTTGGTGGTTTTGCAGCCTTTCAGATGAATGACCTGAGTGCAGGTAGAGGATTCCTGAAACAAATGGCCACCTGCCAGCCCAACTTAAGACCCTTGGATACAGTCTATTATTACCTCCTGCAAGTCAACGATGCCCTGCTCAGCGGGAAGGTCCAGCAGGCCTCACTTCATGCTGACCTGGCTTTAAAAATCGCCCTGGATGTAGGTTCTCCGGCGCTAACGATCCGCTGTCTTTTAGTGGAAGCACGTACCTTGCATGAGATCGGAAGCGGACCGGAGGCACTTAAGCACCTCAAACAGGCCGCCGATCTTTCCAGGCGAATGAAAATCGAATTCGGAACATTCTGCTGCCTCTTCACTAAGGCCCAGTTTGAATTCGATCGGGGAGAAGAAAAAAACGCCAGGATTACCTTCCGAAAGGCCCTCAGCCTTGGGAAAGAACGAGGGTTTATGGGTATATTCATCGACCGACCGGCAACTACAGCCAGTGTCTGCATGAAAGCTCTGGAAGTCGGGATAGAGGTGGATTATGTCCGGGAGATGATTCGTGAGCGCAACCTGATGCCGGAACAGCCGTCCTGGCATCTCGAACATTGGCCCTGGCCATTGAAGATTCTCACTTTGGGACGCTTCGCTATCTTAAAAGACGAAAAGAGTGTCCGGTTTACCAAAAAGATTCAAAAAAAACCTCTCGCCTTGCTCAAGGCGCTTATTGCTTTTGGGGGGCGGGAGGTGGGGGAACATCAGTTAACCGATGCCCTTTGGCCTGAGGCGAATGGTGATTTGGCCCATCAATCTTTCGCCAGCAATCTACATCGCCTTCGCCAGTTGCTCGGTTTTGAGAAAGCGATCCTGCGCCAAGAAAATCACCTGACGCTGGACGAAAAATATTGCTGGGTCGATATCTGGGCTTTTGAACATCTGCTAGAAAAAGCCGATGTCCAATGGAAAGCAGGGAAAGCAGAGAGCGCCGTTGAACTGATCGAAAAGGCCGTCGGTTTCTATAAGGGTCCCTTCCTGGGTCAGGAGGTTGAACAACCGTGGAGCATGGGAATAAGCGAACGGTTGAGAAGCATGTTTCTAAGAAGTGTTAAAAAGTTGGGAACTTATTGGATGCAGGGTGGTCAATGGGAAAAAACTCTGGAGTGTTACCAGAAGGGACTCGAGGTGGACAGGCTTGCGGAAGAGTTTTACCAGGGCCTCATGACCTGTTACCACCAACTCGGCAGACAAACCGAGGCCATCTCCACGTATAGCCGTTGCAAAAGAGCGCTCTCCATAGGACTTGACATCGAACCTTCCTCCAAGACCGAAGCGCTTTACAGAACCATATTAACGAAGAGGGGTAACAACGAACCGAAGGCCTAATGGATTTTGGTTCTTCCTAACCCCTCCACACCTCCCCTTAATCTAAGGGGAGGCTGGGTGGGGTTATTAATAGAGGGGGGTAAGGGAGTTATGAAATTCCTTCGGAATGATCCAGCATTAAAGCAACGACGACGGGAGTTGAGACATAACCAGACTGATGCGGAGAAGGCCCTCTGGGCACAACTCCGAAACAAGCAGTTCTATGGAATGAAATTTTTTCGCCAATACAGCATCGGGCCTTATATTTTAGACTTCTACTGTCCGAACATGAAACTCGCAGTGGAATTGGACGGTGGACAGCACAACCAGTGCGAGAGCAAGGCGTATGATGAAACCCGTTCAGAATATCTGAAGGCGAAAGGGATTGAGGTTATGCGGTTTTGGGACAATGAGGTATTGCTTGACATGGAAAGCGTCCTGACTGAACTTGGACGCAAAGTACCCCCTCCGCGCCTACAAATTTTACTCCCCCATCCCCCTCTTATTAACTGTCTCAAAATAGTCCATACATTGACGTTGCTTACATAACCCCACCTAACCTTCCCTTATCTTAAGGGGAGGAATATACTCCCCCTCTTAGGTTAAGAGGGGGGAAGGGGGAGTTATAATGAGAGGGTAACTGGCCTGCCACCTGAAGCCTTGCTGCAGGTAGGCGTTATGATTCCTTATCACATTGATATCTAAAATCTTTTTCTTTCCCCGCTTCTATTTTTATTAAACTTCCCTTTTCTCCGATTCCCTGTTTCTCCGGCTCATTTTTTATCCCATCTGTACCCGATCTGTACCTCTCCTTGTGATAATGAACAATCCAAATTGGACATTATTCCATCATTCATTTCAATAAAAGGGGACGTAGTTCAAAATATTCACAAAAATATTTACTACAAGTTGTGATCATGATAGGAAATTGCTATGCCACGACAGGCGAGATTGGACGCTCCCGGAACGCTTCATCATGTGATAATTCGGGGCATCGAGAGGGCCAATATCTTTCGGGACGACAAGGACCGTGAGCATTTTCCTTCGCGAGTGGGCGAGATCGGAGAAGCCACTTGAACCCGAATCCTCGCCTGGGTCCTGATGAACAATCACGTTCATCTACTTCTATTCAGTGGCTCGTCGGGGCTCCCCAAGTTCATGCGTAGACTGCTCACCGGCTACGCTATGTGGTTCAACCGGAGGCATCAGAGAGTGGGGCATCTGTTTCAGAACCGGTATAAATCAATCGTCTGTGAAGAGGATCCGTATCTATTGGAATTGGTTCGGTATATCCATCTGAACCCGTTGCGAAGCCAGGTGGTAAAGAACCTCGAAGAGCTGGATAGGTATCGTTGGAATGGTAACGGTGTTCTACTTGGAAGGATTCGACACGATTGGCAGGAAAAAGAGTACGTGTTGAATCAGTTCGAGTGTTGGCGGTAGTAAAAAGGGTACCAGAATTAGTAGAGGTGGCTCTTTGGGAGAGATGGTGAAGTAGCCCACGTTATTTTGTCCTACCTATTTTAGCCCTGTTCATTTCCGGATTCCTTATCAAAGATCGATACAGATTCTATAATGACTCCTTGATCTGTTTGGAGGAAGGAGGAGTCATTGCAGAAGCGATGTATTGTGTGCGGTCGGTTTTTCATTCCGGATCCCCGAGTAGGAGAAAGACAAAAGGCCTGTCCAAAAGATTCCTGTAAGAAAGCGCGTAAGCATCTTTCCCAACGTGCTTGGTGTGAGAAGAATCCGGGGTATTTTCAGGGGCGCTATCCCTATGTGAAACAATGGCGTGAGAAGAGGAAAGCCTCTTTGGGGATATCGGGGTTACCGGTGATACAAGACAAGATACCCCCTACAAAGCCTTTACTGAGGCTGATTCTCTTGATCCCGGGGGACAAAGACAGGATGATACAAGACAAGATCCTTCTTCGGAGACAGAGCCGGCGCACCTTTGTGGCCGACGGATAGGGAGAGGGGGTGATACAAGACAAGTTAGGAATTCTCCTTCGATCTGGTTTAAGGTAAGTCTCACATCCAAGTGAGGAGAGAGATGATGGACCCTGGGATCATGCATCAGGTCAAGCAGCTTTACGAAGTGGAGAAACTGAGTCAACGACAGATTGCTACCAAATTAGGAATCTCCCGGAAGACGGTATTACGGGTCCTTCGGGAGAACGGGGTCAGGAAGCCCCTGCGGGAAACGATCTTCAAACCTTACGAGCGCCTGGTTCAAGAGTGGTATCGGGAGTATCCCTT
>JBFMAE010000078.1:0-3608 GCA_040756085.1 Thermodesulfobacteriota bacterium
AGGGCGGTCGATGTGAAAGGTGCCAGGGGGTGGGGTTTCAGGTGTTGGATATGCAATTCTTGGAGGATGTCATCATCACCTGCGAAGCCTGCGAGGGGAAAAGATTCCGGCCTGAGATCCTGAAGATCCACTATCGCGATAAAAATATTTCAGAAGTGTTAAATATGACGGTCGATGAGGCGACGACCTTCTTTCAAGGCCGTGATCGGATTCTCTCAAAACTTCAAATCTTAAAAGATGTAGGCTTGGGCTATCTCACCCTCGGCCAGTCCACCAATACCTTGAGCGGAGGTGAATCGCAGCGTCTCAAGTTGGCCCAGCACATTGCCCGGAGTCAGGAAGGAAAAAACCTTTTCATCTTCGACGAACCCACCACCGGCCTTCATATGGCCGATGTTGAGCTTCTCTTAACGACCTTCCAGAAGCTCCTCTCACAGGGACACTCTCTCATCGTCATCGAACACAACCTCGACCTTATCCGGTGTGCAGATCACATCATCGATTTGGGTCCTGAAGGAGGAGAGGAAGGAGGAAGGATCGTCGCAGAAGGCGATCTCGAAAAAGTAATGGCCTCTAAACAATCCTATACGGGACAATTTTTGAAACAACGCCTCCAGAAATAACCTTAGTATAATGGAATGTTGGAATGATAGAAGAATGGGTTAAATGCAAAACTTAATTGAAATTTTCCCCAATATTCCACTATTCCATTATTCCAGTTTTACACTTCGCTTCTCTGTTTTATACAGCTGAGCATCTGTTCCAGCTTGTTTTTTTCAAACCCAACCATCACTTCATTGCAGGCGGCAATGATCGGAACGCTTCGTGCACCGGAGATCTTCACCATTTCATCTAATGCCGCTCGATCTTTGGTGACATCCAATTCAGTGAACGGGTAGCCTTTTTGCGAAAGATACTCTTTCGCCATCTTGCAATAGGGTCAGGTCAGTGTCGTATAAATCTTAATCTCTTCGGCTGCCATAACGAATCCTCCTTTCTATGATATTCGTATAAAGAGGGATAACTCCTTTATTCATTTTTATACACACCATATTTTAAATGTCAATGAATGTTTTTCCTTTGTGGGAAATTAAGATATAATGTTACTCATCTTCCTCCCAGCCGTCCTTCCTCTGAAAAGGGAAGATGAGTTGAGAGGTATTGATTGAATATTATTGAATATTAATGTATTCAAAAGACCTTCAGAATGCTGCAGAAGATTTTCGTTACCTCCTCAATCGGGGGTATCCGAGGAAGGCTGCGCTGGAGCTGGTAGGAAATCGATATGGACTGACTTTCGACGAGCGTCACCTTCTCCATCGGGGAGTTTTTTCAAGTACGGATTCGCAATCGAGACGAAAGAAAAAAATCTCCATTCAAGAGGTTCGAAATAAAGACCTCGCCATTGATGGTCACAATGTCATTATTACTATAGAGGCCAGTCTAACAGGATGGCCTCTTATTCTTGGAGATGATGGCTTCATCAGAGATATCTCTGGCCTTTCCGGAAACTTTAAAAAGACGAAGATGAGCGAGAAAGCCATCCAATTGATCCTAAATACCTTAAAGGATGTAAGGCCCCGTCAAACCCTTTTCCTCTTCGATGCTCCGATCAGCATGAGCGGAAAATTGGCTCAGGAGGTAAGGGACAGATTAAGAGGAGAGAACCTTCCAGGAGATGCCAGTGCAGTAAAGGTTCCAGAAAAGATCCTGATTGGATTTCCGGGTGTGGTCGCTACCAGTGATACAGCCATCATCGACCGATCCAGACAAGTGGTGGATCTGGCTGGTTATATTGTGAAGAATTTGATTTTACGTTCCGGCAAAGTCGGATCGGCTACCTATCTTATCCAATTAAGAAGAAAGAGAGGCGCTTTTGGAGAAAGGTAATAAGACTGAAACATATCGCTGGGTGATCCTCATCATCGTCTATCTCTCCATCCTTGCCTTCGCACTCATCTTCCAGTCTATCCCTCCCATCCTTCCTTTGATGGTCTCCGAACTCCATCTCACCTACGCCCAATCCGGTCTTTTGATGAGCCTCTTTGCCCTCCCCGGCCTCTTCATCTCCCTTTTGGGTGGATTTCTCTCAGACCGCTACGGGATGAGGCCTTTAGGAACAGGTTGCTTTTTATTAATGATTGGAGGAACTCTTCTTGTGGGATTGGGAACGGATCTCCGGCTCCTGTGGCTGGGAAGAATTATTTCCGGGATCGGCTGCCTCACCCTCTCCATCCTTCTTCCCAAGCTTCTCTCCCAATGGTTTAAAGACAAGGAATTAGGTTTGGCTATGGGTGTTTTCAATACGGGTGTCCCTCTTGGCTCGGTCATCAGTTTTGGGCTCTTCGGAAGAATGGGAATTCTGTGGGGATGGCGCGCCCCCATCTTAATGACCGGGATCTATTCGCTCATCGTATCCATTCTTTTCATAAATTTTTATCAACTTCCTTTTTTCCGAAACATAAGAAATAACAAACCGCCTTGCATCTACAAATCATTGAGGGAGATGGGATACCCCATCTGGTGGGTGGGGCTGTCCTGGCTCTGGTTCAACGCTGCCTTCGTCTCCTTTGCCACCTTTGCACCCGATCTTTTTCTCCAGAAGGGGTACACGATCGAACAGAGCGGCTTCCTCATTGGAATTCCGCTTCTGGGTTCCCTTCTGTTAAGCGCGCCGACAGGATATCTGATCGATCGATTCAGGCATCAGGAATGGCTGATCGGAATGGGAGGGATAGCATTGTCCGTCCTATCATTCTCTTTCAACTTCAGCTCTTCCTATCTCCTCCTCGTCATCTTGATGGGAATCTTCTCAGCCATGATTCCCGCTCCTATTTATTCTCTTCCTCCAGAGATATTAAAAGCGGAAAACCTGGGATTGGGATTCGGGGTAATCTCCACCTGCTCAAGCATTGGACTATTTATTTCGCCCTATCTTGTAGGAAAAACAAGGGATTTAACAAGCTCCGATCATTGGAGTTTCATCTTAATCTCCCTTTTCTTCTTTCTGACGATGGTCTCTATCTTCTTCATTCCCCGCTCCCGGAACAGAATAAAAAGTTAAGTAGGGACGATTCATGAATCGCCCGTACAGCGTTCTTCCAAAAAAACTTGACAAGTTTAGACCTGTGGCGTATAAGAAAGTAAAAATTCTGGATACAGTATACAATAATTTCATCCAGGATAAAGGAGGGTAATGTGAGAAAAGTTACAGGAGAAATTCAGGTAAGCAAAAAGAAATCTCTGCGTGAAGAGGTCTATGAGTCATTAAAAAAATCGATTCTTCACGGAAAACTGAAAGCAGGGCAACGCCTCATCGAGGAGCAATTAGCTCACCAGGTAGGGATCAGTCGTACCCCTGTCAGGGAGGCCTTTCACAAACTGGAACGGGATGAGCTGGTTACCCGACTTCCCAAGGGAGGGTTCGCCGTTCGAAGTTTCACCAAAGAGGATGTGGAAGAGATCTTCGGCATCCGGAGCGCTCTCGAAAGTTTTGCGGCCTATCTTACTACCCTTCATATCTCTCCGGAAAAAATTTCAGCGCTTGAGAAGAAAGTTGAGGAATCGGAGGAAGCCCTGAGGCGTGGAGAGGATGATAAGGTCATCCA
>JBFMAE010000078.1:3618-26106 GCA_040756085.1 Thermodesulfobacteriota bacterium
TCTCTATAAATCCTGCAAGAGTAAAAAACTTGCTGAGATGATCAATAATTTCAGCGATTATTTTTATCGTTACCGACCTGCCCTGCTCCATACCAAAGATGGTTTCCGTTATTCCATCGAGGACCACCGACTTATGCTGGAAGCGATGAAGAAGAAGAACCCGAGACTGGTGGAAAGGCTTGTCCGAAAGCATTTAGAGAGAGGGAAGGAAATCGTCATCAAGGAGATTGACGAAGGAAGAATGACCCCCTAAAAACTGTAAATTTCGAAGCACCTGCCTGCGGTAGGCAGGCGAAATCCTAAACAAACCCTGATAGTGAATCAGGTGACCAGGAAATCAGGAAGCAGGATACCAGGAGAATCGGGATATCGGGAAAAATAGAAGACAAAAATCTCTAAATCTGATTTCCTTATGTCCTGATATCCACTACCTGATCGCCCGATATCCTGATAATCGGTAAATTCTTGTTTCGGATTCCTGAACCTGTCAGGAACAGGTTTCGATATTCGGATTTAAAGTTTCCTAAAGGGAGTAATGGCGGTGGAAAAAAAGATCCGAATCTTAGTCGCAAAACCTGGGCTGGACGGTCACGATCGGGGGGCGAAAGTGGTCGCCCAGGCCCTCCGGGATGCCGGGATGGAAGTCATCTACACCGGTCTCCATCAGACCCTCGATCAGATCATCTATACAGCCATCCAGGAAGATGTGGATGTGATTGGTCTATCTATTATGTCCGGTGCCCATCTGCCCATCTGTGAGAAATTGGTGAAGAAGATGGAGGAGAAAAAGATCGAAGATATTCTGGTGGTGGTCGGCGGAGTCATTCCCAAGAGAGATATCCCCCAGTTACAGAAGATGGGGATCGGGGGAATTTTCCCGGGAGGAACACCTTTTGACGAATCGATCCGTTGGATCAAAGAACACGTAAATCCCCGATCCTGATCGGGGAAATTCGAAGCACGAAATTCGAAGCTCGAAATAATCTAGAATGAACAAAATCCAAAAAATCAAAAAACATAAGTGAAAAGTTTTTAGGTCATTTGAAATTTTGAATTTGTTTCGAATTTCGATATTCGGATTTGGGGAGTTATTTATGGGTGTTGCAAGATATAACAAAAATGATAAGGATGAAGTTTGGGGTGTCATCCTTCAATCCGGGATTCATATCAAACCCGTCTATACCCAAAAGGATTTAGAAGAGATCGGCTTCGATCCCGAAAAGGACCTTGCTCCTCCTGGGGAGTATCCGTTCACACGAGGAATCCACCCTCAGGGCTACCGGAGCAGGGAATGGACAACCCGGCAATATACAGGTTTTGGAACACCCAAAGAGACGAATGAACGTTTCAAGCTGATGATCTCTCATGGCCAGACCGGCCTCAATGTCGCCTTCGATCTCCCCACACAGATGGGACTCGATTCAGATGATCCCATGGCTGAGGGGGAGGTGGGAAGGGTCGGTATGGCGGTCGATTCCCTCCGTGACTTCGAAATCGCCTTCCAGGGGATCCCCCTCGACCGGATCGGGGCAGGTCTCACCATCAATGCTGTGGCGAGCATCATGCTGGCCATGTTCCAGACAGCTGCTGAAAAATTCGGATTCTCAAAGGACCGGATTAGCGCCACCCCTCAAAACGATATTCTCAAAGAAATGATCGGACGGGGTGCCTGGATCTTTCCGGTGAAGCCGGCCGTGCGCCTCATCGGGGATACGATCGAATATGCGATGAAAGAACTCCCCCGGACCAATCCCGTCAGTGTCTGCGGCTATCACATCCGGGAATCGGGCTGCTCTCCAGTTCAGGAAATCGCCTATGCCTTCCAGATTGCAAATACCTATATTGAAGAAGTCCTTCGACGGGGTTACCCCATTGATGATTTCGTCAGGGGTTTTACTTTCAATCTCAATGTATTTGGAAACCTCTGGGAACAGGTGGCCAAATTCCGTGCGGCAAGAAAACTCTGGGCAATCAATTTAAAGGAGCGTTACGGAGCCAAGGATAAGAGATCGCTCCTCCTCCGGGGAATCTTTGGTGGCGGAGGATACGGAATGACCAAGGCCCAACCTGAAAATAATATCATCCGCGGCGCCTATTATGCCCTTGCAGCCGCTTTGGGCGGCGCCCAGACAACCGCACTCTGCTCATTTGATGAGGCTTACACCATCCCCACACCCAGGGCTGCACTGCTCTCTCTCAGGACATTCCAGATTCTGATGGAGGAAATCGGCTTGAGAGATACCGTAGACCCCCTAGCCGGTTCTTATTTCATTGAAACCTTGACAAAACAGATGGAAGAAAAGATCGTTGAGGAGATGAAGCGAGTCGATGAGATTGGGGGAATGGTCAAGGCAGTAGAAACGGGTTATGTCCAGAGAGAGGTGGCAAAACAGGCCTATGAGTTCGAAAAGGGGGTTCAAAAAGGAGAGTTGATCAAGGTCGGGGTGAACAAATATACCGAAGGGGAAGAGATGGAGGTAGAGCTTCATGAATATCGGTTGGCCTCTGCAGAGGAGCAGACCCAGCGGCTGAAAGAGGTGAAACGGGAGAGGGATAACCGGAAGGTGACCCAGTTGTTGAAGGGCCTTGAAAATGCCGCAAGAACGGAAAAAAATGTGATGCCTTTCCTTATCGAATGCTGTAAAGCTTATGCAACAGTGGGTGAGATGACAAAGGTGTTTAAGGAGGTTTACGGAGAATTCAAAGAACCATCCATCTTTTAAAAGATGGAATGATGGAATGTTGGGCTAATGGAATAATGGGTTCCCAACATTCCACTCTTCCATTATTCCAATATTCCAATTTGGGGGTGGATTATGGCGTTTACCATGTTTGGTCGGACAATTCGGAAGATGGGTGTGATTGGTTCGGGCAATATTGGACCGGATATTGCGCTTCATTTCAGCCAAAACCTCTTTTCTTTTGGCGTACCTGTTACGGTGGTCGATATCCTTCCGGCTGCTCTTGATGCAGGCTCCAAAAAGGCAGAATCGAAGATGGCCAAGGCCGCTGAAAAAGGTGTCTTCAAGAAGGAAGAGGCGGATGCCATCTTTAAGAACATGCTCTTTACTACCGACTACGGGAAATTGAGCGATGCTGACTTTGTGATCGAGGCCGCCTTTGAGAGGATGGATGTCAAGCACAAGATTTTCGACCAGTGTCAGGAGGCATGCCCTAAAAATGCAATTTTTGCTTCCAACTCCTCCCACATGGTCCCTGAAGAGATTTTCTATAAGATGAAAGATAAAAGCCGATGTCTGGTCATTCATTATTTCTTCCCGGCGGAGAGAAATATCCTGGTAGAGATCGTCCCGGGAAAGGATACTGATCCTTTATTGATCGAATATCTGATGAAACTCTATGAATTCATCGGGAAGGCCCCGATCAAGGTAAAGAGTCGTTACGGGTATGCCGTCGATCCCATCTTTGAAGGACTCTTCCTCGCCACCGCTTTGACCGTGGAGAAAGGGCTCGCCAGCATCAAGCAGGCCGACGCCATTGCTGCAAAAGCACTTGGCATGGGTGTGGGTCCTTTCACGGCTCATAATCTTGCCGGTGGAAATCCCATCACACAGCACGGCCTTACAGAGATGAACACCAGGATCATGCCCTGGTATCGCTCTCCAAAAATTTTGGACGATCAGGTGAAATCCGGTAAACCCTGGGAAACGGCAGCAAGGGGTGAGGTGGTAGAATACAGCCCTGAAGTCTATGAAGCTGTCTCAAACAGGGTCATGGCGGCTTACTTCGGAATGGTCTGTGAAATCGTGGGAAGTGGAATCACCAATATCAGTGATCTGGAACTGGCATTGGATGTCGGGCTGGTCATGACCCCTCCCTATGGGATGATGAACCGGATTGGAGTCAAGAAAGCCCTCGAGTTGGTAGAGGCCTATGCCAAGGAAAATCCTGAATTCAAGGTGGCCGAGATCCTTATGAAGCAGGCGACCTCGGGCAAGCCCTGGAAGACCCCTGTAGTGAACAGGGAAGATAAGGGGGATGTGGCTCTGATTATGATCCGAAGGCCAAAGGTCCTGAATGCCCTCAACGCAGACGTTTTTTATCAATTGGAGGAGATCTTAACCGAGATCCAGAAGGATCCAAAAATCAAGGGGGCCGTTTTGACCGGATTCGGAACAAGGGCCTTTGTCTCAGGTGCGGATATTGGAATGCTAGCCGCTCAAAAGACACCTGAGGAGGCTGAAGCCTTCTGCCTTAAAAGCATGGCTGTATTGAATCTGATAGAGAATCTGGGCAAACCTGTTGTCTGTGCCATGAATGGGCTGGCTTTTGGTGGGGGAAATGAGATGGCCATGGCCTGCACTGCCCGGATTGCTAAAAAGGGACAGAAGGTTTTTATCGGTCAGCCTGAACCCAGACTCGGCATCATCCCTGGAAATGGCGGAACCCAGAGGCTGCCAAGGCTGGTAGGAATGGAAAAAGCATGGCCCATTCTCCGAAACGCCAACCCCATTTCCTCGGGCCAAGCAAAAGAGATCGGCCTGATTCAGGAGGAGGTAGAGGGAGATCTTATTGAAGCAGCGATCGACTGGGTGAATAGAATCCTTTCAGGGAAAGTCCGTGTTTCTCCCATCCCAAAAGATCCCATTCCCATTCCATCGAAGCTTCCAGAGGTTGATATTGGACACCTGAGCCGCAAAATCGACTCCCTGCTCCAGCGCGCAGTCCTGGAGGGCGCGAGAATGACCCTTAAAGAGGGCTTAAAACTGGAGGCTAAGATCTTTGGTGAGTGTCTGTTGACACAGGACATGAGAATCGGGATGGAGAATTTTATGAAGAATGGTCCCAAGGTCAACGCAAACTTTGTACATCAATGAACGTGACACGTGTCCGTTGTCCGTGTCCGGAACAGATTTTCATTAGCGGACACGAAACACGGTCACGGACACGGTAAGAATCCTTATCGCTTTTTAAAATGATCAACGTTGGCGACTGGATTAGAAAATGGAGCCTCTTGCAACCACAAAAGAAGGCCCTCTATTTTGAGAATCATCCCCTCACCTATCAAGATGTAAACCAGCGGACCAACCGACTCTGTCACCTCCTTCTCAATTTAGGAGTGAAGAAGGGAGACCGAATTGCTGTCCTTCTCCATAATTGTCATCAATATGTTGAGATCCTCTTCGGTCTTTCGAAAATTGGCGCCATCCTCGTCCCTCTCAACTGGAGGCTCGCTGCACCTGAGCTCGAATTCATCATACAGGACAGCGGCTCCCGAATGCTCATCTTCGAAACGGAGTTCGAAGAGGTCGTTGCGCCCATTCGTCCAAAATTGAATCTTTCCAATGGAGACTTTTTGGCCTTGGGCCCTACCCTGCCCGATTGGGCAAAGGACTATGAAAAGGCCCTCATCGAAAACCCTGTCCATGAGCCGCTCGTTTCCGTGCCTGTGGGCGATGAAGATCCCCATATCATCATGTATACTTCGGGGACGACAGGTGTCCCAAAAGGAGCAGTCCTCCCCCATCGAAAGACATTCTTCAACGTCCTCAATGCGGAAATGTTTTATAACCTTACCTCCAAGGATATCATGATTATCTCCAGGCCCATGTTCCACTCTGGAGGTCTCCTCGTAGAAGCAGCCCCCGTTCTTTATAAAGGGGGAACGCTCATTCTGAAGAAGAGGTTTCGGCCTCATGAGATTCTTGAGGCGATTCAAGAATATCGAGTGACGGTGCTGGAAATGGCAGCAACCGTCTATCAGTTTATCCTCCAGGAATGCGATCTCAACCAATATGACTTAACTTCTCTCCGGTGCTGCTTCACAGGTGGTGAAAGAATTCCAAAGGCATTGTTAACAGAATACGGTCGAAAAGGGATCATCATCTCTCAGATCTTTGGTCAAACCGAAGCCTCCACTATCACCTTTCTCTCTACAGAAAGAGCGGTCGATAAAATTGGGTCGGTGGGGCTTCCGGTCTTTCATGGGGAAGTAAGAATCGTTGATAAAGAAGGAAGGGATGTCACTCGAGGGGAGGTCGGTGAGATCATCGTCAAGGGCCCTACCCTCATGAGCGGATACTGGAACCGCCCTGATCTTACAGCTGAGACGATTCGAGAGGGTTGGCTCTATACCGGAGATCTCGCCAGGATGGATGATGACGGGTACATCTATATTGTCGATCGAGAAAGAGATATGTATATCAGCGGTGGAGAAAATGTCTATCCTGCGGAGATTGAAAAGGTCCTCCATACCCATCCAAAGATCTTCGATGCCGGGATCGTTGGTGTTCCGGATGAAAGATGGGGAGAAGTTGGTAAGGCCTACATCGTCCTAAAACCCGGAGAGGACATGAACGAGCAGGAGGTCCTTCAATTTCTTCGAGGAAAAGTCGCAAAATACAAAATTCCAAAATATGTGGAGTATGTGGGAGATCTTCCAAAAACCGCAAGCGGTAAGATCCAGAAGTTTATCTTGAAGGAATGGCACAGTAAAGCATAGGGCATAGCGCATAGAGAAAAATCGTGCCCGTGTCGCGTGTCCGGACACGGAAAACGGACACGGACACGATAAAAGATTGGAGGTCTAGATGGCTGAAAAGTTCTATCGGTTAGGCTGTGACATTGGCGGCACCTTCACCGACTTCGTCTTGCTCAACGATCAAACAGGGGAGATAAAGATCAATAAGTGTCTGACCACCCCCAGAGATCCCTCTGATGCTGTGGAGCAGGGGATTAGAGAGTTGGAGATAAATACACCGGGCTTTGTGGAGATACTGGATGAAGTGATCCATGGGACAACCCTGGTCATTAATTCTATTATAGAGAGAAAGGGAGCCAAAACGGGTCTGATCACCACGAAGGGCTTCAGGGATGTGTTGGAAATTGGAAGAGGGATCCGGTACGCGCCTTATGACATTTTCGCTGAATTCCCTAAGTCCTTGATTCCGAGAAGGTTTCGTTTCGAAGTGGATGAGAGGATTCGGAGTGATGGGAGTGTGTTAAAGCCGTTAGACCTCGAAGAAGCAAGACAGGCGGTCTGCGCTCTTCTCAACCTCGGCGTTGAATCGATCGCTGTCTGTCTTATTAACTCTTTTGAGAATCCGACCCACGAACTGATGCTCAAGGAGATCATTGAAAAGGAAGCTCCTGGAATATCCATCTCCATTTCATACCAGGTTTTGCCACAGATTAAGGAGTATGAGAGAACCAGCACCACGGTGACCAACGCCTATGTTAAGCCTCTGACAGGAAGATATCTCTCCAAGCTGGCCGGAAGACTGGAGTCCATTGGTTTTAAAGGAAAACTTTTCATAATGCTTTCAAGTGGGGGAGTTACCTCCGTTGAAACGGCGGCTGAGTTTCCGGTAAGGATCATCGAATCTGGTCCGACGGCAGCGGTCATCGCAGGTCAATACTATGGCAGACATTTCAATATTTCGGAAATGTTCTGCTTTGATATGGGGGGGACAACGGCCAAGTCCTGCCTGATTCAAAAAGGGGTTGCCGGTGTCGTACCGACCTTTGAGGTCGGTCGTGTTCAGAGGTTCATGAAAGGGAGCGGTCTGACCATTCAGGTACCTGTGGTTGACTTGATGGAGATTGGAGCAGGAGGCGGCAGTATTGCGAAGGTGAGTAGGATGGGAACGCTGCAGGTTGGACCAGAAAGCTCCGGAGCGGATCCTGGACCGATCTGTTATGGAATGGGAGGTACTGACCCCTGTGTCACCGATGCCGACCTCCTATTGGGCTATCTTGATGAGAACTACTTTCTTGGGGGTGAAATGAAGCTTGACAAGGAGGCAGCCAGGCGTGGCGTGGAGGAAAAGGTTGCCAAGCCTTTGGGAGTCTCATTCATTCAGGCCATATGGGGAATTCATGATCTCATCAATGAGACGATGGCAGCAGCAGCTAAGACACATATTGCAGAAAAGGGAGGAAATCCCAAAATCATAACGATTGTTGCCTTCGGCGGAGCGGGGCCAGTTCATGCCTATAGTTTGGCCAAAAAATTGGGGGCACCTCGTTTACTCGTCCCACCGAATGCCGGAGTAGGTTCGGCTCTGGGCTTTTTCACTGCTCCTCGGGCCTTTGACCTCCTCAGAAGTCATAAGGTTTCTCTGGGCAATGCAGATTTTAATGATATCGAAAGGATCTTCAAGGAGCTGGAGGCGGAGGCTACCAAAATACTCAAGAAGGAAGCGACAGAGAAAGATGTTCGCCCTGAACAGGGCTTGGGCGCCGTCGAAGGGGTCAAATTCGAAAGGTCCCTGGATATGCGTTTTGTCGGACAGGGCGCTGAAACCAACGTCCCAACCACTGAAAGAGATTTTACAAAGATTAGAAAGGATGAAATTCGCCGGCGCTTTGATGAAGTCTATGAGAAGTTATATGGAAGGACCTATCCTGACTCTGAAGTGGAGTTCATTAATTTTAAGGTGAGAGCCAGTCTCTCTGAACGACTACTGCAATTACCCAAACTTGAGAAAAAGGGACAGTCTCTTAAGTGGGCGATCAAGGGGCAACGTCAAGCTTATTCCCCTATGGCCAGGGATTTTATCCCCTTTACCGTCTACGATCGATACAAACTCTTTCCCACTGCAAAGTTTCGAGGCCCCGCCATTATTGAAGAGAGGGAGTCGACGGTCATTGTTGCCGAGGACGTCTCGGTTTCGGTGGACGAATTGGGATTTTTATGGATCGATCTGAAGTGCGAATGAAGCGAATGACAGCGAATAGCACGAATATGTTTCATTCGTTAAATTCGTTATCATTCGAGTAATTCGTGTTCTTTAGGGAGGAGAAAATGGGACGCCTGTTTGATCCAATCACGTTAGAGATCCTATGGCGAAGATTGATTTCTATTGTGGATGAAGCAGACAGCACCGTTGCCCGGACCGCATTCTCAAGCCTACTCAGGGATGCTCATGACTACACATGCATGTTCACAGACCGGAAGGGTCGGGAACTGGCCCAAGGAACTTTTGCAACACCTGGTCAATCTGGAGCCATGGCCTTGGGAATCAAAAATCTCGTGAACATGCTTCCCGCAGAAACTTACAAACCCGGTGATGTTTTCATCACAAACGACCCCTGGGCTTTGGCAGGCCATCTGAATGACGTGTGTGTAATGAGCCCCATCTTCTATGAAGATAAATTGGTCGCTTTTACCGCCTGTGTGTTTCATCATTCGGATATTGGGGGTCGAGTCTCCTCGGACAACCATGATGTCTTTGAGGAAGGACTATTCATACCTCTCGTGAAGCTCTACGACGGAGGGGTACTCAATCAGTCTGTGATGGATATGATCCGGTGGAATGTACGAACACAAGATGAGGTGATTGGAGATATTCGGTCCCAGATTGCAGCGAATCACGTGTGTGCAGAAAAAATATGTCAGATGCTGAAGGAAAATGATTTGGAGAATCTGGATGATCTGGCGGATCAGATTATCAATCGCACAGAGAAAAGCATGAGGGAAGAGATTGAGAAGATTCCAGATGGCATTTACCGAGCTGAAGGGATTGTGGAGCAGATGAAGGGGCAACAGGATGTGGTGATTAAAGCGGCGGTCGAGGTAAAAGGAAGCGATATCACTGTGGACCTGGATGGGTCTTCGCCCCAAGTGAATTGGGGTGGTAATGTCGTGTATAATTTCACCTACGCCTACGTATTTATGGCCATGAAAAGCATGTTTGGTCCGGACATACCCAACAACGATGGCTGCGCAAGACCCATCAAATTGAAAGCCCCTGAGGGTAGCGTGGTAAACTGCAAGTTTCCTGCAGCCGTGGCCGCGCGGTTAGTGATCGGACATTTTCTAACAGAAATCATTTACAGAGCCCTATCCGAGGTTTTACCCGACAAAGTCATTGCGGCAAGTGGAGGCACGCCGGCACAGATGAATGTTTTCTATGGAAAAAGATGTGATAGGAGGCCGTGGCATTCCGTGATCATCAGGGGTGGTGGAATGGGAGCAAGTTCCATCAATGATGGCAATTATGTGTATATTTTCCCAGCGAATGGTGCAAATACGCCTGTTGAGATATTCGAAAGCGACACACCTCTTGTTGTTGAAACCAGGAAGCTCCTCACCGATTCAGCCGGTCCTGGCAGGATGAAGGGAGGTCTTGGCCAAAGGGAAGTTTTTAGAGTACCCGATGATAGGTATGCTCCTATTCCGCCTGTTAATTTAGGAATACAGGCGGGAAGGCATATCTATTCCCCAGAAGGACTCTTTGGTGGTGGACAGGGGGCCCGGGCCCAGTTTCTAATAAACGGAGAACCTGGAAATCCGTATGGGTTGACGCAGTTGAAACCGGGGGATGTGGTGACCATCGATGCAGCCGGTGGAGGGGGCAATGGAAATCCTTTGGAGCGCGATCCTGAAATGGTATTGAGTGATGTGATGGAAGGATATGTCAGCCTTGAAAGTGCCAGGGAAGATTATGGAGTGGTGATCGATCCCAAGACCATGAAAGTGGATGAAGAGGCGACCAAAAAATTAAGAGATTCTTTAAGAAAGGCCTAGTCTTGGATTCCACTTTTAAATTGGAATCGACGATGAGATACAAGATCGGAATCGATGTGGGTGGCACATTTACAGACTTTCTTCTCGCCCATCAGGACGGGACAGCTCAAATCTACAAAGTTCTCTCAACTCCAGATGACCCCTCCATCGGTTTGATGAACGGTTTAGAGGAGATGTCGAAGGACCGAAATATCTCTCTCCCAGAATTCATTAAAGATGTAGATACCATCGTTCATGGAACGACGGTCACGACTAATTCAGTCCTCACTTACCGTGGAGCTAAGACAGGATTGCTCACCACAAAAGGAGTAAGGGATGCACTGGAGATGAGAAGGGGAATTCGGGAGGAACAATATAATAACCGTTATACAAATGTCGAACCTTTGGTCCCTCGATATCTTCGCTATCCCGTAGAGGAACGCCTCGACTACAAAGGGGATATTCTCACTTCGATGAATGAGCAGGATGTCTTTGATGCGGTTAAACTCTTTACCGAAGAAGGGGTGGAAGCCATTGCCATATGTTTTATGAACTCCTTTGCCAATAAGAACCATGAGGAGGTGGCTGCAAAGATCATTAGAGAAAAGATGCCGAATGCCTATCTCACCGTTTCGAGCACTCTTCTCCCATCTATTCGCTTCTATGACCGTGTCTCTACAACAGTACTCAATTCTTATGTTGGACCTATCCTCAGGAGCTACCTGATCAATCTTCTTCGACGTTTAAAAGACGTCGGCTTTAAGGGAGTTTTGCTCATCATGCAGTCTAATGGAGGAGTTGTCTCTCCTGAGATTGCTATTGATAACGCTGCCGTGACACTTCTCTCAGGACCCGCAGGAGGTCCTGTCGCGGGTATTGCCTACACTGCCATTCAAGGGTACAAGGATTGTATAACAGTTGATATGGGAGGAACGAGCTTCGATGCCGCCCTGATTAAGAACCGGACTCCATTGGTGACGACAGAAGGGGAGATCAATCGATTACGTCTGGCCCTCCCCATGCTCAATATCGTCACGATTGGGGCTGGAGGAGGATCTATTGGATGGATCGACGAAGGGGGGCTTCTCAGAATGGGCCCCCATAGTGCAGGCGCTAAACCAGGACCTACCTGTTATGATTTAGGTGGAGAACTTCCTACCTGTACCGATGCTGACCTCCTTTTAGGTTATTTGGATAAAGATTATTTTGCAGGTGGGAAGATGCCTCTTAACGAGGAAAAGGCACTCAAGTCCATCCAAACCCATATTGCTGATAAACTGAAGATGGATGTCATCGAAGCAGCCGCCGGGATGTACCATATGATCAATGTCAACATGGCTGCAGGAGTAAGAGAGGTTTCTGCAAAAAGAGGACAGGATCCGAGAGACTTTCCTCTGGTCGTGGCAGGAGGTGCAGGCCCCAATCATGCCTGTATGATCGCATTGGAGTTGGAGATCCCTGTCATGATCATTCCAAAAGAGTCCTCTATCTTCTGTGCGGCAGGAATGTTGATGAGCGACCTCCAGCATAACTTTGTTCGAACTTACGCAATCCCTCTTGAGAATTTGGATCTGAAAAAGTTCCAAACCTTATTCGAAGAAATGGAACACGAAGGAACGCTCCTGCTTAAGAGTGAGCATATTCCAAAAGATAGAATCGAAATGATCTACTCCATCGATATGCGATATATAAAACAATATCATGAAGTCAATGTGATCGTCACCCGGGACGAAATATTCAAAGGAAAACTGACCTCCATGGCCAATAAATTTCATCCAGAACATAATCGGCTCTATGGTTATTCCTTAGAGGAGGTTGGGACTCCGATCGAAGTGATCAATCTCAGAATCAAATGTATCGGAATGACAGATAAACCCAAATTTTTAAAGATGAAATATGTGGGTCCGGATCCTTCGAAAGCCTTCAAAAAGAAGAGAAGGGTTTACCTCCCCACCAAGAAGAAATTTCAGATGGTTTCGGTCTTTGATGGAGATAAGCTCCGGTACGGTAACGAGGTCGAAGGACCGGCCATGATCGAGCAGGTGAACACGACCACCTTTGTCAGCCCTGAATTTTCAGTCCTCTGTGATGCTTATGGCTCCTTCACGATGTATTTCAAGTCGAGAGAAAAGGATTTCAAAAGAAGGGTGATCCAATAGGGACCATCCAATTGTGATGGTTTATATATAAAAATCAGTTAAAGGGGATAGGAGGGTGCATCTTACTGTAGAAGTGGCGGGGGTGACTTTTAAAAACCCCATCCTCCCTGCAGCCTCTGAGTTGGTCTTTAATGGTGAATCTGCCAGAAGGATAGCTGAATCAGGAGTGGGGGGAATTGTTACGAAGACATTTACATCCTCTCCTGAATTTAGAGTAAGGCTCAGGCCTTACCAGTTTCCTTTAGCCCGATTTGATGCAGCCTTTAAAAAATCTGGAAGCTTTTATTCTCTGGCCTCTCCCCATCCAAAGATTGATACGAAGAGATGTACCTTGTGCCAGACCTGCTCTGAGTGTTGTTCTTATCAAGTCCTTCATTTTGACAAGAGAAAGAAAATCATCGCTGTGGACAAGGACCGTTGCTGGAGCTGTGGTTTCTGTGTGGGGATATGTCCTGAGGCGGCAATTATTTTGGTAGATAGAGCAACAGAAAAGAAGAGGATTTGGGATGGTATAAGGTACAGCTGCACCCTTTTTAATTTCGAAAGGAAGTTAAGAAGAAAGGTGATCTGACTCAAAAGGAGGGGAGGTGAGATCATTCAAAGCAATGGATCAGAAAAAGATTATTCAAGGGTAAATCTTAAAAATCAGCTCTCATGGAAAGGAGGAAAAGAAAGATGAGAAAGATATGGATAGGTTTATTAATCTTTATGGCCTTTACTGTATGGATGGGGGATCATTCTGCTCATGCCAAAGAGATCGTACTAAAGATGGCAACTTTCCTTCCGAAAGATGACGTCAATCTTACAGCCTGGTGGGCCTATGTGGATGAGGTGAATAAGAAATCAAAGGGTGAAGTGGTCATCAAATTTGTAGGGGGTCCAGAGGCCATCCCAGCTTTCAAACAATTTGAAGCTATGCGGACAGGTGTGGTCGATATGATTTTTGGTTGCGAGTCCTACTACGGAAGTGCAGTGACCGGGGCTGCTTACATCCACCTTAGCCGACTCACCCCCATGGAAGAGCGTAAAGTTGGATACTACGATTTAAGAATGGATATTTTAAAGAAACAAAATGTTATGTACCTTGGAAGACCAGAACATGGTGTTTGGTTTCACCTCTTTACCAACAAACCCGTAAAAAAACCTCAGGAGTTGGCCGGTCAGAAAATCCGCACCTCAGCAACTTACGAACCTTTTGTGAAGATGTTAGGAGCAGTCCCCATTACCCTTCCTGGAGCAGAAGTCTATACCGCCCTTGAGCGTGGAGTTGTGGATGGCTATGCATGGTCGGTCTTGGGCAATATTTCAATGGGTTGGCCAGAAGTATGTAAATATATAATTAAACCTAAAATTTATGCCATGAATCTCGAAACCCTCATCAACTTGGATACCTGGAATAAAGTTCCAAAACCGATGCAGACCTTAATGGCAAATCTCATGATTGGAAATGAAGAAAAATATGAAAAGATCTTTGTGGAGTTGGGAGAGAAGGAGCTTAAAGCCATGCAAGAAAAGGGAATGAAATTTGTTAAATTCTCTACGGAAGATACTAAATGGTATGTCGAAACAGCTTACAAGGCAGGATGGGATGAGGTCATCAAGAAATCTCCGGAACTCGGTCCTAAATTGAAGAAGCTTTTAAGCCCACAATGAATCATTTTTATCCTCTCACCCCACTTCTACCCTTTACAGGAAAAGGAATGGGGTGAGGGGAACAAAAATATGGAATGAAAGATGAAAAAATTAGGAACAACTTTTGACAAGATTCTAATCATCCTCTTTTGGGTGGCTGGAGGACTCCTAATGTTTGCAACAGTCGGAACCTGCATCGACGTAATTCTCCGATACTGTTTTAACCGACCTATTCATTGGATGTTGGAAATTACTGAATACATTATGCTCTATATTCCCTTTTTAGGTGCAGCCTTAGTGTTGAAAGAGGATGGCCATATCCGAGTGGATTTATTGGTCAATCGTTTCAGTGATCGAAACAAGGCACGGCTGAATATCATCACTTCATTGGTGGGGAGTATTGTGATGTTGACCTACACCTGGTTTGGGACTCAGGTTACACTGGATTACTTTAAAAGAGGGATTCCTGCTTTAGAATCTTTAAAAACACCCATGTTTCTTATCCTAATGATCATCCCTATTGGAGGTTTCTTTTTTACCATTCAGTTTTTAAGACAGGTGATGGGTTACTACCAAAAATTGAAGAGTTAATTTAGGAGAACTTTAAATGGAATGGTGGATCCCTTTATTATTCCTTATTGGCGTGGCAGTGTTCATCATGTTTTTAGGGTTACCGGTTGGGATCTCCTTCCTCTTCACTAACCTATTAGGAACCCTAATTTTCATGGGGGGCTTTTCTGGACTTAAATTATTAATCCTCAATCTTGAGGAAAGTCTGACCTCTTTTAGCCTCCTCACCGTGCCCATGTTTATTTTAATGGGAGAAGTGATGTTTCATTCAAAAATGGCTCTCCGGGCCATCGATGCTCTGGACTATTGGATCGGACGGGTCCCAGGTCGTTTGGGTCTTCTGGCGGTAGCCTCTGGAACCCTCTTTGCCGCCACAAGCGGCTCTACAATTGCAAATACCTCTATGCTCGGCTCCTTATTGATTCCTGAAATGGAGCGTCGAGGTTATAAGAAAGTTATGACCATCGGACCGATCATCGGATGTGGAGCCTTAGCGATGTTAATTCCTCCAAGTATTTTGGCTGTTATTCTCGCCACACTGGTTGAAGTATCCGTGGGTGGAATGCTCATTGCTGGGATCCTTCCGGGTTTACTCCTTGCTTCTCTCTATGCCATTTATATTGTCATTCGATGCTGGATTCAATCTGAGATCGCTCCCCCTTATGATAATCCTTCCGTTCCTCTAACCAAGAAGATGAAAGAGACAGGTCTTTACGTATTGCCTTTAGGTTTGATTATCTTTTTGGTGGTGGGGATCATTTTTTTAGGGATGGCGACACCCTCCGAAGCAGCAGCCATGGGAGCCATAGGTTCCATCGTCCTCTCCTCCTTCTACGGAGTAATGAATTGGGCAGTATTTAAGAAATGCTTGTTTGGAACGGTAAAACTGACGACCACCATGTTCATTATCATTATGGCTTCAATGATGTTCAGCCAAATTCTGGCCTTCTCGGGTGCGAGCAGCGGGCTAATCCAAGCCGTTGTCAAACTTGAAATGCCTCCCATCCTTGTTCTGATAAGTATGCAGGTCACTCTCCTTTTTCTCGGTTGTTTCATGGACAATCTCTCCATAGCCGTCATTGCCGTGCCCATTTATATGCCAGTGATCAAGGCTTTAGGTTTTGATCCCTTATGGGTAGCCGCCATGACGCTCATTAACATGGATATGGGGAATCTCACTCCTCCTTTTGGTCTTCAACTCTTTGTGATGAAGGGGATGCAGCCTTCTACGTCAATGTCTGATATCGTTCGCTCCACAATCCCTTTCTTTTTATGTGAAGGAGCGACACTCATTTCAATTATGATCTTTCCAAAAATTGCGCTCTATCTGCCGGGTTTAATGCAAGGGTGATAAGATGTTTAAGAAAGTGAACCATATCGGTATGGTGGTCAAGGATCTTCAAGAAGCACTCCATGTTTATTCCAAAGGCCTTGGAATGAAGATGGAAAGGGTCGCGGAGATTCCGGACGTCCAATTGAAAATTGGCGTTCTAAAAATGGGGGAAATCGAGATTGAACTTCTTCAATATGAAAATCCAGATCTTCCCATCGTTCAATCCCTCCGAGGAGATCGGGCAGGATTGAATCATATCTGCTATGAGGTGGAGCGATTCGACGAAACCATGGAGAAGCTTAAAGAGAATGGATTCGAACTGATCGAGGGTTTTCCGAGAAAAGGTGTACACGGAAGGATTGCCTTTTTCATTCCTCCCCATTCACCCGAAGAGAGAATGGAGATCTTAGAGGTTGAAACAAAAGATGAATAAATGCTGGAAAGAACGTAAACTCTGGAACGAAAAGATCGAAACCATGTCCGATGAGGAGATGAGAGCCCTTCAATGGAAGAGGCTTAAGAAACAACTCCAATACGATTATGAAAATTCCATTTACTATCAAGAAAAGTTTAAAGAGATGGGGGTATCACCAAAGGATATCCGTTCATTCGATGACTTCAAAAAAATTCCTCTCATAACAAAGGATGAGCACCGAAGAGTTCAACAAGAATCTATTGAACGCTTTGGTCACCCCTACGGCCTCATTACCTGCGCTCCAATCGAAAAGATTGTTCGAATTAGCTCTACCTCAGGAACAACAGGTATCCCCACTCTCTATACCTTAACGAAACATGATGTCGATGTGGTCAATGAGATGCATGCTCGAAAATATTGGAGGGCTGGTCTCAGACCAGGCCATATCGTCCTTCAAGCACTCTCCCTTAGTATGTTCACAGGCGGTCTTCCACTCTCGGACGGGATTCAGGCGATGGGGCTTTGCTGTGTGCCAGTCGGAATCGAAGGGGGAACGAAGAGGATCATCGACTTCCTTCTATTGACCAAACCCCAAGCCATCATTGCAACCCCTTCTTTCGGGGAATATCTGATTGAAAAGGCCCCTTCCTTGATCGGAAAAGAGGCAAAAGATTTGGGCATCCGATGGTTCTTCTGTGCTGCAGAACCAGGAGGAGGGATCCCAGCCATCAGGGAAAGACTCCGTGAAGGGTTCAATGCAAGGGTCTTCGATCATACAGGGGGAGGTCATGCCTTCCACGGCATCTGTTGCGGGGAGGAGGAATATCGTGGGATGCATTTTATCTCTCCGGATCACTGTATCCTTGAGTTGATCGATCCTGAAACGAAAAAACCGGTGGAGATGGTAGATGGGGCTATCGGTGAAATGGCCTTCACCTTTATTGACTGGGAAGGAGGTCCATTCCTCCGATATGTCTTGGGAGATATTCTTCAACTCTTTACGAAACCCTGCGAGTGTGGTTTTCCTGGAATCCGATTTAAAATCTTAGGCAGAGGCGATGACATGCTCATTGTCAAGGGAACGAATATCTATCCCACTGCTCTCAAGGATGCCATTGCCCGTTTTCATCCGAAGACAACGGGTATTTTAAAAATCGTCTTAGATCAGCCCCCACCACTGGTCAAACCTCCTCTCAGGGTGAAGGTTGAATATGGATTGAGGGTCGAAGAAAACGAAAGAGTGGCCCTAAAGGAAGAGATAAGGAAATATATCAAAGAAAACTTCAGAGTAAACCCTGAGATAGAATTGGTTCCGCCTGAATCCATTCCAGTTGAAACGGGGGCAACAGGAAAGGTGAAATTCATTGAGATCATAAAGAAAGAGGTTGAGAAGAGTTGAAAAAGGGAAAAAGAAAAAAACAGACCAAAGGGCTAAAGATTGATAAAATTCTCGTCTCCGTTTTACAGCGAAGGTTCAAATCAATCACCGAGGAAATGGGGCTGACACTCCTCCGAACGACACGTTCTCCTATTCTGAATGAGGCAAGGGATTTTGTAACAGGCCTCTATGATACAAAAGGCAGAATGCTTGAGCAGACAGAATATATACCTGTCCTTGCCTTTGCCCTTCAACCCGTCTGCCAATATATCATAGAATATTTTGGAGATGAAATTTATCCAGGGGATGTCATTCTTCATAATGATGTCTTCACAAGAGGAAATCAACTTGCAGATATTGCCGTATTCAGACCTATATTCTATAAGGGAGAATTGGTTGCTTGGGCTGCTTGCAAAGGCCATCAAGCAGATGTGGGAGGCGCTGTTCCAGGAGGATATAATCCCCAGGCCAGAGAAGTTTGGCAAGAAGGTTTAAGAATACCACCTGTGAAAATCTATGAAAAAGGTGTTTTTCGAAAAGACGTGTGGAATCTCATCTTCGCTAACATCCGATACAATATTGTGGAAGAAGATATTCGCGCAGAGATGGGAGGTTGTGTGGTCGGAGAAAGAGGCATTCTCTCCCTTCTTGAGCGTTATGGAAGAGATGTTTTTAACTCCCATATTGAATACCTCTTCAATTCTACGGAAAAGATGATGAGAAGTGAAATCGAGGCCATCCCAGATGGGATCTACCACGGTCAGAGTGATGTCTATTATGATGGCTTTCATGAAGGTTCCCGTTTCAAAATCAATCTGACCATTAACGTAAAGGGAAGCGATATCTACTTCGATTATACGGGGACAGATTCCCAAACAGAAGGCTTTGTCAACGCGCCTTATGGAGCAAGTGTTTCAGCCATCATCTTAACCTTTCTCATGTTGGTCAATCCGGATATGCCACACAATGATGGGGTCATACGGCCCATCCATATTCACATTCCTGAGGGAACATTCTTGAACGTGAAGTTTCCAGGTGCCTCCACCTTTGGAAACAGCATTACCGGTCCCCATGCTGATGCAATTCTTAAAGCCCTTTCAAAGGCCCTACCTGAAAGGGTGACAGCAGGATGGAATCGAATGCTCGCCTTCGCTATCTCAGGAAAAGATCCAAGAAAAGGAGCCCCCTATGTTGATATCCTTTTTAACGCCCTAAAGGGAGGCTCTGGAGCAATTTATGGAGTGGATGGATATGATCATATAGGTTTAATAAATTGTGCTGGAGGCATTCTGGCTCAAGATCCTGAGATGTTTGAACTCACCACTCCTCACATCCTTCTGAAACATGAGTATATGACCAACTCGGCGGGGGCAGGCCAATGGAGAGGAGGTCTCGGTGTTGAAACCATCTTTATGATCTATGGGGAGGATGTGACCGGAGTGACCTTTGGAGATGGAGTAGATGAGGAAGCAAGAGCCTTTGGTTTATTCGGAGGTAAAGAAGGCTCTTTGAATAAACTCGAATTAATCTATCCGGATGGTCGAATTCATTCTCCAAAATCAAAAGATGTGATCAGGGGAATCCCAAAGGAAACAATCTTCCACGAGATTGCTGGAGGAGGTGGGGGTTATGGAGATCCCTTTAAAAGACCGACAGAGAAGGTATTAAAAGATGTCCGAAATGGCTTCATTTCAATTGATAAGGCAAGAGAGGATTATGGGGTTGTAATCGATCCAAAGACCTTTAAAGTCGATATGGAAAAGACGAGGAGTTTAAGAGGAACATTGTAGCCGCGTCATTTGATCTTCTTGACAGAATCAATAAACACTCAGGCATTAGTCCTTACGATTAACTCACAATAAATAAGTAACGAGTCTGTTTCAGTAGAAATATCCCCGCTCTTAGGGGGAATATATTAAACCGAGGACTAAAAGAAAAAAATTTATAAAACAAGCATTTGTGGTGTTAGAATTCAAAATGGCGAAAGTAAAGTATGGACCTTAGCATTCTCCTCTCCATCTTATGTGCGATGGCCTGGGGCGTTCAATCCATCTTCCTTAAAAGGGCGATGAGAGGTATTCCTCTATCTACAGCTATCCTCATCACTTTGTTCATTAATTTTTTAGCACTGGTATTTCTTATTGGTATGGTTGTCGGGAAAGGATTTTCCGTATTTTATAATATTTCAGGATCAATCTATTTTTACTTTATGCTCGCAGGGTTCTTAAACTATTTTTTAGGTAGGACCCTCTATTACAGCAGTTTTCGTTTCATCAGTGTAACCCAGAGTACTTCGATCAGTTCCGCCTACCCCCTTATTTCAGTCATTTTTGCAATCACCGTCTTAGGGGAAAAGTTAACCCCCCATCAATTTATCGGTATCGGTTTAACCCTATCCGGAGTCTACCTCCTGATGATGAAAGGGAAGAGATGAGCCGATTACGTGGTGAGATGGAATCCATCCTTTCATCTGTCTGCTTCGGAATCGCACCCATTTTTGCTAAAAAAGGGCTAATGAGTGGCCTACACCCTTTCTATGGAGCGGCCATCGCCAATGCAACAGCGTTTGCCATAATGGTCCTCTTCGTTCTACTCTCCGGCCGAGGGAGAAGATGGAAATCAATTAAACAATCCGATTTATTCTTCGCCCTCCTTTCGGGCCTCTGTAACTCCATTGCGCTCGTTTCTTTCTTTGGGGCGATGTCTATCGGCAAGATTGCCTTGGTTGTTCCCATCACCTGTATTTATCCCCTGTTTACCATGTCGGTGGCTCATTTCGCCATGAAAGAAAGCGAGGTGATTGACGTCTTCACAGTCATAGGAACTTTCCTCATCGTCATCGGAGTCATCCTGACCATTTAAACCGAAATTCTTCAAAGATAAACAGAATGGAATGAACTGTAGAGGAAAGGGAAATTATCTTTTGGCAATCGAAGGTAAAAACAGGGCGATCTGCGGGAAGATCATGATGACTGCCATGGCAATGACATCGAGAATCACAAAAGGGATGCTCGCCTTATAAATCTGGGCCATCGTGTATTGGGGGGCAACCGCCTTCATCGTGTACAAAACCAGACCATCCGGCGGAGAGATGGTTGCCATCTCCATATTGATTAAGAGGACAGAACAGAATGGAAGGGGATTAATTCCTAATTGACGGATGATCGGCATATAGATAGGTAAGGCCACCATCAAGATCGAGAGGGGCTCCATAAAGGTCCCAAGAAGAACAAGGGTGAATTGCATGAAGATTAGGATAAGTATTGGTGGCAATTGGAGGCCAATGGCCAATTTCACAAGGTTTGAGCTTGCTCCAGTATATGCCAGAAGTTGTGAAAATGCCGTCGCTCCGCTGAGGATTACGAACATCATGACTGTAATCTTTACGCTATTCACAACCGATCTTTTTAATATCTCTCCTCTAAAGCCCTTATAAAAGAAGGCAAGCACAAAGCAGACGAGGGCACCTACCGCGGCCGATTCGGTCGGAGTCGCTACCCCGAAGATAATGAGGCCTATCACAGAGAAGATGACCAGCCCCAAAGGCAGAAGGTACTTCACACTCAAAACTACTTTTTCATAGAAGGAAACCTTCTCCACCTCATACTGGGGAGCCAAGCGAGGCTCCAGAATACAGCGCATGATGATGTAAATTCCGAAAAGGGCGGCCATTAACAGACCGGGAAAGATAATAGAAAGGAGAAAATCCCCTACAGAGATCTGGGCGAGGCAAGCAAGTAACACTCCAAGTGCACTCGGTGGGATCATTGCCGCAAGGGTCCCGCACCCCATAATTGGACCTAAAGTGATTTGGTATTTATACCCTTTCTTTTCCATTTCAGGCAGAAGGGTCTGGCCAAGCATTGCACACCCTGCCATCGAAGACCCAGAAAGGGTGGCAAAAATTACCCCTCCAACTACACCCAATAGACTTAATCTCCCGGGCAACCTTCCCATCCACTTCTCAAGGGTCTCCATCATATTTTGAGCAATTCCGAAGAGAAACATGATTTCGCCCATCAAGAGGAAGAGTGGCACAGGAAGCAATGAAAAGGAACTAATAGATCTGAAGATGCTTAAAATCAGTTGGGTGAGTCCGTTTTCTCCCCAGAAGATGTATCCAAATAGAATATTGATGAAAAGAAAGGAGAAAGCGACAGGTACACCTAAAAAGAATAAAAAGATTAATGAAAAAAAAATCAATATAAATAAAGTGAACCAATCCATAAACATTCCCCCCTCCCCTCTCTACCATTAGGCAGGCACCAAGGGAAGGGATGTTCTCGGGGGAATTTATTTTTTAAATAATTTCCGGCTTTTTACTAAAACTTCTAAAAAAAGGGGAACGCTCCCAACAGGAATAACAATAATAATCAGTGCGATGGGGGTTTCGATGATGGTGGTATTAAAAACGCCTCTGATAAAATGATCGTATGTTGTGTAAAAGCCATAATAAATAAGGACGGCAGAAATAATACCGACCAAAAAATAGCTAACCCCCATCAATGTCTTCTTCTTTCTGCCGCTAAC
>JBFMAE010000079.1:0-3315 GCA_040756085.1 Thermodesulfobacteriota bacterium
TGTCATTGCGAGCACCTGAAAGGTGCGTGGCAATCTCACCCGCTTCGACTGCGAAGCGAGGCGAGCCCAAAAGACCGAGATTGCTTCATTTCATTCGCAATGACACCTTCTAAATCGGGATTTGGGTGCAACAACAGGGTTGACAGAGATCGCAGAAACAGATTAAATTTATCAAAAAATCGTTGAGAAGGGAAGATGGTTGAGGTTTCTGCAATTCTCCTCGGCGCAGGGGAGTCGAAACGAATGGGAGTGAATAAATTATTCCTACCCTGGAAAAAAAAGACAGTCATTGGGCATTGTCTCGATACCCTTCTCCGGTCGAAAGTCAAAGAGGTGGTCGTCGTTCTCAGCGATCGAACCAAAGGAGTGGGGAGTCCGCTCAAAGGTCGAAAAGTAAAAGTGGTCATGAATCCCCATTACAGAAGGGGAATGAGCACTTCTATTCGAAGAGGCCTCCAGGCCATTGACCCAGGGAGTCAGGGGATTCTCATTGCCCTGGGGGATCAACCTCTGCTTCAGACACGGACGATCAATGCTTTAATCCGTGCCTTTGCTCAGAGGAAAGGGAGTATTGTCATTCCTTCTTACCGGGGGAGAAGAGGGCACCCTGTCCTCTTCGATCGATGTTATGCGAGAAGATTATTATCGTTACGAGGCGATGTCGGAGGGAAATCGATTGTCGAAAGATACCCCGGGAGTGTCGTTGAGGTTCGAACAAAATCAGAAGCAGTGGTGAAGGATATTGATACTTGGAAAGATTATCAGAAAGAGTATAAAATAAGAGTTAAGCACTAAGCCCGATGTGAGGAGGAAGGGTATTTGAATGAATTCCGGAAGAAAGATGAGTGAATTGATTATTTTGGTCAGAGGAGCAGGAGAGATGGCCAGCGGGGTTGCGCACCGGCTTCACCAGTCGCATTTTAAAATCTGCATGCTGGAGATTCCCCAACCTCTCGCCGTGAGAAGAGAAGTTTCATTTTGTGAGGCCATCTACGATGGTGAAAAAGAAGTGGATGGGGTTTGTGCGAAATTTGTTCCCACACCAGAGGGAATTGCATCCGCATGGCAGAAAGGGAAGATCCCGCTTCTGATCGACACCGACGGAAGGAAGACAAGGAAATTTTTATCCCCCGATGTCCTCATCGACGCCATCATGGCTAAAAAGAATTTGGGAACTCAGATAAGCGATGCTCCCCTGGTGATCGGCCTCGGCCCGGGATTTACAGCCGGGAGAGATGTCCATGTGGTGATCGAGACGAATCGAGGACACCATCTGGGTCAAATGATCTTGAACGGCACGGCAGAACCCGATACCGGCATCCCGGGAGAGATCGGTGGATATACCGTGGAGAGGCTTCTCCGTACGATGAAGAAAGGGATTTTCCATGCCCACAAATCGATCGGCGATCGGGTGAACAAGGGTTCAGTGGTTGCCGTCGTCGATGATTTTCCTGTGATCGCCAAGATCAGTGGTGTGGTGAGAGGCCTGCTGCGTGAAGGGGTAGAAGTGAAGAAGGGGATGAAGGTAGGCGATATTGATCCGAGGGGTAAAAGGGACCTCTGCTTTAACATCTCTGATAAGGCCAGGGCGATTGGCGGAGGAGTGTTGGAAGCGATTCTCTACAGGTTTAATCGATGAAAATTGTCTTTGGGATAGGGTTACGAAGCCCGTTTCGTTAAGCGTTAAACGGTTACGGTGAAAGATTTGGAAGACGAACAACGTAACCGAATGACGATACGGGCATCCTTACCGTTACCTTTAAACGTGTTTTCTAGGCAGTCAAAGTGGATTCGCATCAAAAAGTCATTTATTCCATTATCGAGAGATTTGTGAAGGGAACCCAAAAAGAGGAAGGACCGATTCGTTTTCTGACCGAGGCGCTGGGCGTAAAGGCAAGGGAATTAATCAGTCTGTCTGGAGCGGGTGGAAAGACCACATTGATGTTTCGCCTTGCCAGAGAGTTGTTCCTCGAAGGGAAGAAGGTTGTGACGACCACTACCACTAAGATATTAGAGCCTGATTCGTCAGAAACGGCTTTTCTATTTGTCAGCTTAGATGAATCGGAGGTTAAACAATTCGTATGTCACCATCTCGCTGAATACAGGCATATAACCATCGCCCGAGAAAAACTTAAGTCAGGGAAGTTGAAAGGGATTTCTCCGGACCTGGTCAATGACCTTTGGAGTCTCCGTGACATTGATTATATGGTCATAGAGGCCGATGGTGCTTCAGGCCGTCCGGTGAAAGTCCCCAGGGAGAGAGAACCGGTCTTCCCTATGGACACGACTCTGGTGGTAGCCATTTTGGGTGTGGATGGTGTGGGGATGGAATTAAATGGGGAGAATGTGTTCCAGGCAGAACGAGTGTCGAAAGTAACCGGAATTCCCATCGGAGATAGAATCACGGATGAGGCGATGGCAATCCTAATGACCCACCCGGAAGGCATCTTCAAGGGAGCGCCGTCTTCTTCAAGGGTGGTTGCTTTTCTCAACAAGGTAGATATTCCGGATGGAGTGGTAAAAGCAAAGAAGATTGCACAAAAAATCCTTGAGAAGAGACATCACCAGATTGAGAGGGTTGTCCTGGGACAGTTAAGAAGTGAACCATACGTAGCAGAGGTGATTTTTCCATAGAATTTCACCCCCACCTTTTAAATTGATTCCGACAATAAATACCCCTCTCTCCTTGGCGCCTGCCTGCGGTAGGCAGGGGAGAGGGATAGGGTGAGGGGGTAAAGGAGTAACGGAGGGATGAAATGAGGTGTCGTAAGATTTTTTTTATAGAAATTATTTTATTCTTTAGCTTGACCTCGTTTTGCTTCGCTGAAGATTATCATCTGCAGTACTTTTTAAATAAGGCCTCGTCGAAGATGAGCGAACTCAATGGGAAAGAGAGAACAGAATTATTAAATCGAATCGATGAGGTAATGGAACAGGTTCAACAGGCTCATATAAAATTAACACAGGCCATTCAGATAGGGGAGGTGGATATTGGATATCAAGAGGGGAAGTTCTGGATGTCTAAACTGGAGGAGGATAAGGAGGCGATTGAAACGGGGATTCAACAAATCAAATTGCTGAGAGAGAGACCAGCTCATCTCGTTGCCTCGATCGAACTTTATAAATTTCTGAAGGACCTCTCATCCAATTTTAATGCATACAACAATATGCCTTCTTTCTCTGCATGGGTGGGAGATCTGGCGCCTGAAATGGAGTTATGGGCCGATCCCGTTTTTTATAAACTTTACCTCCTGCCCCTTGCCCGTTTAAAAGATAAGGGAGCGGAACCTGCTCAGAAGGAGAAGAAACCGGTCC
>JBFMAE010000080.1:0-3679 GCA_040756085.1 Thermodesulfobacteriota bacterium
GCAGAATAACCAATTAAGAAATGAAGAAAGGAGGACATAACGAGGACATAACAATGAAGAAGACGAGACGCGATTTCTTAAAGACAGTGGCAGCGACTGCCCTCGGGGCAGGAGCGGTGTTGGCTAATGTTAAACCTGTCCGAGCTCAGGCTAAATTATTCAAATGGAGGATGGCCACGCCATGGCCGACAGGTATTCCACTTTTCACAGACATGGCAAAAGTTCTTCCAGATGTTATTAAGAAGATAAGTGGGGGAAGGTTGATCCTTGACACCTTCCCAGCGGGCGCAATTGCTCCTGCACTCGAAGTGGTGGATGCGGTAAGAAGAGGTGTCTGTCAAATGGCCCATACGTGGCCAGGTTATGACATTGGTATCCATCCTGCAACATGCTTGCTGGGTGGATATGCTGGAAGTCCAAACTCTGAAGTCATGATTCACTGGATGTATCAGAGTGATGGATATAAACTCTGGCAAGAGTTTCGAAAAGAGAAATTTAATGTTGTTTCCTTTCCTGGGGGGTTACGGCCCACAGAGATGTTTGCACACTCCCATAAACCTATTCGCATCCTCGCAGATCTGAAAGGAATCAAGTTCAGGACAGTGGGTGCATGGGCCGATATTCTGCCAAAGTTAGGGGCTTCTGTAGTCACACTCCCGGGAGGAGAAGTCCTTCCAGCCTTAGAGAGGAAGGTGATCGATGCTACCGAGTGGGCTACGCCTGGTGAGAACTTCCCGATGGGCTTTCACGAAATTGCCAAATATGTCATCATTCCAGAAATTCACCAGCCCTGTGCTCCCTTCGAATATGTCATTAACCCAAAAGCCTGGGATGAGTTATCTGAGGATTTAAAGGCTATGGTCGAGGAAGCCGCCAAAATCACTACACTCGAATCCTGGACCAAAATAGGGGTAATGGATATGGGAGCTATGGAGACCTTTAAGAAACGTGGAAATGTCATCATTGAACTCGCTCCGGAGGTTCAGGCTGCGGCTTATAAATTGGGAAGGGAATGGGCGGATCAACATGCAGCCAAAGATGCCTGGTTTAAGAAACTCTTAGATTCTCAGAGAAAATTCGAGGAAAGATGGAAGACGGTTGAAAGAAACAGAATATTAACTTACGCTTAATGGGTTTAGGGGAGGCTAAAGCCCCCCTCCCTACCCTGCCTAAGTAAAAAATGAACCAATATATCAGAGGGAATTCATATCACCGTGGGTTCACCAATAATTAAAACCATCGACTCGATCAGCACCTGGTCTGGAAAACTGGTTGCATGGCTTGTCATCCCGAATGTCTTTGCCTTAGTTTATGAGGTCATCGCAAGATATATCCTCGAAAGTCCAACCATCTGGTCCTACGAAGTGACCTATTTTCTCTATGGAACACATTTTTTGCTCGGGGCAGCCTACACTCTCTCCATAAAAGCTCATATTCGAATTGATGTCCTCCATATGCACCTTCCTCCGCGGGGCAAGGCGATCGTAGATATTTTAGGTTACCTACTCCTATTTTTTCCCGTCATGATCGTACTCATTTATGCTGGCACAGAATTTACGATTCAGTCTTGGGAGATGGGAGAAAAATCGGGACTCAGCCCTTGGCGTCCCCATCTCTATCCGTATAAAGCTATACTTGTGATCAGTTTCTTTTTTTTATTTCTTCAAGGTATAGCAGAGTTTATTAGAAATTTAATCATCCTTTCTAAAGGTAAGGAGTGATGGGTTCGGAATATATACCCCTTCTGATGTTTCCAGCCATGCTTCTCAGCCTCTTTGTTGGGTTTCCTGTTGCTTTCTCTTTAATGGGCGTCGCTTTCTTATTCGGGATGATCGGCTTTGAGTGGAGTATCTTTCCCATGCTCATACGCCGCGTCTATAGCGTGGCTGATAACTATGTTCTCGCCGCGGTCCCTCTATTCATCTTCATGGGCACTGTTCTTGAACGTTCAGGAATAGCTGGTAAACTTTTTGATGCTATCAGCCTTTGGACAGGTCGTTTAAGGGGCGGATTGGCCATCGCTACGGTCCTCATGTGCACTATCATTGCAGCCTGCACCGGGATCATCGGTGCCTCTGAAGTCATGGTTGGAGTCATGGCTATTCCTGTGATGCTCAAGAGGAATTATCAACATGCCCTTATCTGTGGGACCATCTGTGCCGGGGGATCCCTAGGCACAATTATTCCACCCAGTGTCGTCACGGTCGTTTATGGACCTGCTGCAGGGTTGTCCGTTGGTCGGTTATTAATCGCCAGTATCTTCCCGGGCTTACTTCTCTCATCTCTCTATATTATTTACATAGTCACAAGATCCCACATCAACCCTTCTTTAGCTCCATCCATTCCCCATGATGAGCTAAGAGTTCCTTTAAAGAAAAAACTTTTCATCACTGCTACAGCTTTAGTGCCTCCAGTTTTCCTCATCTTTGCGGTGATGGGTAGCATCATTCTTGGATTAGCTGCTCCCACAGAGGCCGCGGCACTTGGAGCCTTCGGTGCCATGATCTTAACTGCCGCTTATGGACAGCTCACCGTGAAGGCATTAAAGGAGACCGTCCTCCAAACCCTCAAAATCTCGAGCATGATGATGATGATTTTGGCAGGTGGCTACATGTTCAGTGGAGTATTTTTAGGAATGGGAGGGGGTGAGGTGACAGAAAAGATATTGATGGGGTTACCCTTTGGCCGGATTGGCATTCTGACCTTATTTCTCCTCATTGCTTTCTTTTCCGGTTTCGTTCTGGATTGGGCAAGTATCTTACTCATCTTCATTCCTATCTTTTCTCCGATTATTGATAAATTAGGTTTCGATCCCATCTGGTTTGGTATCCTTTTCATAATGATGATTCAATCTTCTTATCTATCACCACCTATGGCACCGGCCATCTTCTATTTGAAATCTATTGTTCCTCCTGAAGTTACAATGCGGGAGATGTTTCACGGCGTTATCCCTTATTTAATACTTCAACTGACCGGAATTGCTTTGGTGGTCACATTCCCCCAGATTACCTTGTGGCTACCATCAAAGCTCATCGGTTGGTAAAAGGTTTTATAAAAGGTTTAAAGGAGAGATCCAATGATGACCCATAAAGAACGAATGCTGAAAGCGGCTCGTGGGGAGTGGGCAGATCAACTTCCCTGGGTTCCTCGAATCGATCTTTGGCACAATTCTAATTCAATGAGAGGAACACTGCCCCCTCCATTTAAACAGACGGCTACTCTGGATGAGGTAGCTGATTATATTGGTGGCGGATATCATAAAATTGTACCTGAGTTTTTAAACGTCCGCTCCCCCGAGGATAATATCGATCGGGGGATCGGTGTCTATCGCCTCTGGGGAATGGCCTACCGGCCAGAATTAGTCGGAGTGGAGAGAGAGGTGAAGAAAGAAGGCGATGCGATCCTCGTCACATACCATACACCTATCGGATCGGCTTCATGTAAATATATTTATACCGAAGAGATGAAACGAGCTGGAGCCTCCATCACATGGATTACGGAACACGTGATCAAGGAACCTAAGGACTACAAGATTGTGGGTTACATTTTCAACAATATGAAGATCCTCCCTGATTATGATAACTATTTAGAATTTCAAAGAAAGGTTGGGGATAAGGGATTTGCGGCAGCCTTCGCCAATCTCTCCGCCAGCCCCATGCACCATATCATGAAGGAATTC
>JBFMAE010000081.1:0-21663 GCA_040756085.1 Thermodesulfobacteriota bacterium
ACCACCATAAAAAGGCAATTTCCACCCTTTTGATGATACCTTCCCCTGTGGAATAAGAATCATACTCGATAGCATCACGTATTATTTGCTCCACTATTGGGAGTTTTATCTTTTCAGAGAAGACGTATAACCTATTCCACAGGGTCACTATTTGGTTGATCCAGTGGATGACATTGATTTAACGGCCGTCCCTCTATGGGTAATGGTTTGATGAATCCAAGCGCCGAATTTAATGCAACAACAGGGTTTAGTTACTTTTAAGATCTGTAAAAAACATATCCTTGGTTCGTTGAACCCTACCCATTCATACTTTTTATGACAAATTCTATGATATCCATCACGGCAATAGGGATCTTCTTTTTTCGGGCTGTAGTCAGGATGGTACGGACGCACTGCTGACAGGCAGTGATCACCATGTCCGCTCCTGTGGCCTTGATCTCATCGATCTTCGCCTGAGCCAGGGCTGCTGAGAGATCTGGACGTACTATCTCCAGGTTACCCCCTCCTCCACAACACTTACACTGTTCTCTATTTCCTTCCATCTCCACCAATTCCACACCCGGAATGGCCCGCAGGATTTCCCGTGGGGCTTCATAAACTCCACTGGCTCTCCCAAGGTCGCAGGGATCATGATAGGTAACTTTCGTTGTTTTCTCTTTGAAGCTGATCATGTCTTCGTCGATTAATTTCTTGACGAATTGGGTAGAATGAAAGATCTCGATTCCCGTATTGCATTGCTCCATCCAGGTGTGGTAACAAGAGGGACAAGCAAAGACAATCTTTTCTGCTCCTCTTTCTTTCACTTTTTCCAAATTGTGTTGGATCAGAGCTTCAGCATCCTTTTCCATTCCTGCCGCGATCAGGGGGAAACCGCAGCACCACTCCTCCCCTCCCAGAATGGTGAAATCGACTCTGGCCTTATCCAGAATTTGAACAAAGGATTGAGGAATTCTCTTCGTCATCGGGAAATAGGAAGCTACACAGCCAACGAAGTAGACCACCTTTGCCTTTTCCTTCTGGAACATATCCTTCGGGACTTCTCCCAAGGCCTGGACCCACATCGGCCGGTCCTCGTTTGGCTCACCGAGAATATTATGGACTCTATTCAAAGCCTCCGCTACATGGTCCAGTATATGAGGATACTCTCCCTTTTCCACCATGAATCCTCGCGCCGCTATTCTCAATTCCCTTGTATTGATAAACGCAGGGCATACAATTTTACACCTTCCGCATAAGGTGCAGAGGTACGGATGCTCGGAATACTCTTTGGGCATCGCTTTGGTCTTTGTGAATCCGACGAACATCCCTGGCAAACCATATGTTTTCCTGATGAAAGATTTGAGGTTAGTAAAAAAACCTCCCATCGTAGTCTCTAATTGTTGTGTTTGTGCGTATACCGGGCAGACATCCACACAGCTACCACATTTCACGCATGAATCGAGCGCGATGAGTTCCCAAATAGAAAGAGGAAGGGAAGCCTTTTTGGTACCGGGTTTAAATGCTTCTTTGGGCAACAGGTTCATGAACATGACTATCGGTATCGTGATGATATGCCAAAGTTTTTTATTAAATGGGATAAAGCCAACCAGAGTAGCCAGGAATAGTCCAGATATAGACCACAACGGATAGTTGAGGGAGGACCACGGTAGCCCCATAGGGGCAATAATTTTACTCAGACCAAATGATAAGAACCAATATTGGGCCACAGAGCGCGGAAGGGAATAGGTTAAAATGCTCGTCGCCTCACAGAAAAACCGAAGGATGAACCATCCCCCTAAGAGATTGACTGCAACAATATCTCCGGTCGATGTCTTAAAATTTACAGCTTTCGCCACGAATCTCCGGTAGATGGCGATGAACTCTCCCATCAATATCATGGCTCCAAAGAGGTCAAAGGAAATCGCAAAAAGGGCATCGGAAAAGCCCAGGGTTGAACTGACCAGATCGCTGAAGTAATAAAAGTCACAAAATGGTGCATAAAAAAACTTAATCAAGTGTGGAACCCTCTCAAATTGGGGCATCATCTCCACTTTCAGATGGCCCGCAATGAGGATTCCAGGGTAACCGATCATGATCAAAATTTTCATCAACCATCTCAGTTTGTCCTGACCGAAAAGTTTCCTCTGAAGGATTCCATCTAAAAACATTATCTTGATTAGTTCCACAATTTTTGCGCTAAACAGGGTTGAAAAAACTCCTCTTACAAGGGCCCATAAATCCCATTGTCCTCGCCAGTAAAGGAATATTCTCAAGGCAAGACCAGCAAAAAAGACTATCGCGCCCAACATAAAAAGAGTCACAAAGAGCGGATGATCATTCACCATATATCTCCCCCAGGTTGCTGACTTATATCATAGATAGAATGTCCTTTTAAAACATATCCTGTCGATAAAGTCCACCGCCTTGGAAAAACTTTAAAATCTTATAATATTATTCTGTAACATAGGAAGAAAAATTTTGCATTATAATTAACTATCGATTTCTGGTCATAATCTTAACACTTATCTCAAACTCTATCCATGAGGATTACACGAAATATATTCTATTCATTTCAGATTTTTCAATTTACCATCTTTCATCTATATCATTTGATATTAGTTATTATATTGAATTAAGCCCCTATTAATTTTTCCTTGTGCGATAAAAGTTTCCGTGTTATTTTTAAATTAGGATAGACGAAAAGAAATCTTTATCGCTATGAAGCAGGGAGTGGTCTTCATCGATGACCAAAACCGTGTTGCTTACTGCAATCCGGCAGCAGAGAAGATTCGGAACATTAGACTGGACCAAATATTGGGTCAATCCATCCTCAATTGCCATCCTGACAAAGTCCATCCGAAAGTGCTAAAGATTATCGAAGAGTTGAGATCAGGTAAGGTGAAGGGACACCACCGGATGAATATCCAGAAGGTAAAAGGGAAATTTTATGACAATACCTATTCTGCTGTCTGGGGTCCTCGGAATAAATATTTAGGCGTGATCGTTGTCAGTCAGGAAGTTACTGAACGGAAAAAGGCAGAGGATGAACTCAAAGAGGCTATGGAAAAACTACGGTTGGCCAATGAGGAGCTGAAACGTTTAGACCAGATGAAGGATGATTTTCTGTCCAATGTTAGCCATGAATTAAAAACTCCCTTGATCTCGGTGATGGGATATATTGGAATGATTCTTAAGGAGAAGTTAGGTTCGTTGACCGAACAGCAGAGGAAGTCCTTAGAAATTTCCTATAAGAACCTCCTGAAACTGGGAAAGAACATCGATGACCTTCTGGACCTGGCCGAACTGGGAATACAGAAAGAGGCCTGGACATTCGAACTAGTCGATCTATCCAAGGTGGTCGAATTTTCTTGCGCGACCGTTGAACCGTTAGCTAAGGAACATCAGATCCAACTGGAGATTCAACTCCCTCCAGATCCGGTCAGGGTTTCCGGTGTGGAGGAAAAACTAAATCAACTCTTCGACAACCTTCTTACCAATGCCATTAAGTATAACCGTCAAGATGGGAAAATCAATGTCAGCCTCCATCAGGATTCTGAATTTGCCTTTACCCGTATCAGGACACAGGGGTTGGAATTTCCAACCAATCCCTCAAGGAAGTTTTTACCCGCCATTTTCAAGAAAAAGCCAAACCCCTTGGAAATGTCAAAGGGCTAGGGATTGGTCTTTCCCTGGTTCAGGAAATTGTTAAAATCCATCGGGGAGAGATCAACATCGAAAGCGAAGTAGGGAAAGGGACAACCTTTATTGTGAGACTCCCCAAAAGCAGTCTGGAGTAATGAGTTCGAAGTTCGGAGCCTTATGTTTTGATCATCTGAATAATTCCGCATTCCGAAACCGGCATCGTTCAACCCTCCTCTGAGATCTCTAATTGGAGGACCTCCAGATCACTATTGGTGTAGCACAAAAATATCGCTGTACTTCAAATGTGATTTTCAATAGACTTAGCGGCCTTAAAGGAGGTTACAAACGTATCGAAATATATGTGCAACACCACTAGCCCGAATCCTGGGTCCGATTCTCTCAAAAAATGTTCTAAAATCTTATCTGGCTGGGATTGAACGAAAGTGGGAAACAAGAACAGGAGACCCAACAAAATTGCGATTCTTGTTTTGTTCATACTTCAACCTTCCCATTACGATTACTAAACCAAATTATTTTCGATCAAGAAGTTCATCGACGCCTGACATGAAGTGGTGGTCAGAGAGATGGCCTCAGAAATGGAACGCTGGGCTTCCAGAAATTGGGACATCTGGACCCTTCCGATCACCTCCATCACCTTCCGCTCCAGGTCGCTGTAATGGCCCAGTCCCAATACATTCTCCGCGATCCTGAGTTCCCGGAGCAATCCTTCCAGATACCATACCAATACTTTTAACCCACCAGACCTTTCTTCATTCTTTAAAGAAACCAATTGATCCAAAAGGCCAGTCCCGATGATCAAACCTGATTTCATCTTCTCCGAATATTGAAAATCTAAAATCGCCTCTTTCGTCTCCATCATAGCTTCTCCTAAATCCCCCCGTTTGCCCCCTTTTTAAAAGGGGTGGGGGGGATTATTTTTTTTGCCCGCTCGATATATTTCTTCGTCGCAACATTCACCTTTACCACATCCCCCCGTTTAATAAACTGGGGGACCTGAATCTGCATCCCATTGGAGAGGGTGGCAGGTTTGTAGACTTCGTCCTGAAGACTGCTGAGACTGGGAGGGGTGGAGGTAACTTCCAATTCGACCCATTCCGGAAAGAGGACATGGACCGGAACTTCCTCCAAAAATTCCACGATGAGCCTCCTATTGGGTTGGAGGAAAGGGACAAAATCCTCCATCAGTTTTCGGTCCAGTTCAATCTGCTCATAAGAATCAGGATCCATCAGATAATAAGTTCCACCGTTTTCATAGAGATATTCCATGGTCTTTCGATTCAGGTCCACCTCCTCCAATCTTTCATCGGGCTTGAATTTCTTATCCAGAAGGAGGCCCGATTGAATCTCCTTTAATTTGGCGTGGACCAATCCACCCATCTTCCCACCGCCCATGTGATATTCGGTGGAGATGACCTTATAGAGATTCTTCTCAAATCGAAGGATCGTTCCTGTCTTTAGGTCGGCTGCTTGAACCATCTTCCCCCTCCTTTAAATGGCTTCTATCGGGTGGTAGAAAAAAGATTGGAGAAGAACTGTTTGATCGGTAGGAGAATTATCAGAAAAGGAGGTAAAAATCAACCCTTCGATTTTCCCCGCCTAAAACATTGGGTTTGTTCAGGGTTGATACTGAGCGGCGCTTCGGACCCTTCCTCTAAAGGGTGGATTTTGGGGCCGTCGAAGTATCAAGCTACTTCCCAACAAATTCTCCCTGCTTTAAGAAGGTGACTTGGAAGATCTCTCCGGATGATTTCCCTGGCATATTTAGCACAATCGACCAATCTTTGGAGATCAACCCCTGTATCGATTCCCATCTCCTGCAGCATATTTACCAGGTCCTCAGTGGCCACATTGCCCGAGGCACCTGGAGCATAAGGACACCCGCCCATTCCTCCAATGGATCCATCAAAAACCGTTACTTCTTCTTGGAGAGCGGCTAAGACATTTGCTAAAGCCGTACTTCGGGTATCATGGAAATGAAGGGCAAGGCCCATTGAACCTAATCGTGGTTTGATTTGTTCGACGATCCGACTTACCTGAACCGGATTGGCCATTCCAGTCGTATCTCCTAAGGCGATTTCATGAATACCTAAGTTCTTATATTCTTCAACGATGAATTCCACCTTTTCTTGAGGGACCCTTCCCTCATAAGGACACCCAAATGCCGTTACGACATATCCTCTTATACGCATCCCACTGTTAAGGGCCCTTTCGGCAATATTATGAAATCCTTTGAGGGATTCACTGACAGACATCCTGACATTCTTTTGATTGTGGGTCTCGGAGGCGGAGACGAAGAAGGCTATCTCCTCAACCCCTGAAGCCAATGCCCTTTCTAAACCTTTCTCATTCGGGACAAGCGTGGAGTAAGTGATACCCGGTCTTCGATGGACTCTTTTTACAACTTCCTCTGAATCCTGGAGTTGGGGGATGGCTTTGGGGTGAACAAAGGAGGTGATTTCAATCCGTTTTAGACCAGTTTCGGAAAGCCGTTCGATCAATTTGATCTTCTTCTCCGTCGGAACAAAGTTCCCTTCGTTTTGAAGTCCATCACGAGGTCCCACCTCGACAATGGTCACTGACTTAGGGAGGTTCATGGATAGCGCTCCTTCCCATTTCTCTATTTTTTATTCAACTCCTCTAAAATCTCTTTGGCCCGGTCAACCCTAACTTTTTTCTCTTCGACAAGTCTCTTCGCCACTTCGTCTATCAAAGACCCTGTTGCTCCAGCCATAACAGCGATATTCTTAGCATGAAGGGACATATGGCCTCTTTGAACCCCTTCCGTCGCCAAAACCCTTAAGGCGGCCAGGTTCTGAGCCAGCCCCACTGCACCAATGATCTCTCCCAATTCCACAGCAGACCTCACACCTAAGATCTTCACCGCCACCTGTGAAACTGGATTGACCTTCGTTGCTCCTCCTACCAGTCCTACGGCCATTGGAAGTTCCAATGTCCCTACCAAATTCCCATCTCCATCTTTCTCCCAGGTAGTTAAGGGGCTGTATTGACCCGACCGCACTGCATAGGTATGTGCACCGGCTTCAATCGCCCGGGTATCGTTCCCCGTAGCGATCACAACTGCAATGATTCCATTCATGATGCCTTTATTATGTGTGGCAGCTCGATAGGGATCAGCCTCGGCAAAAGTCTGTGCATAGATGATGCCTTCAACAGCATCCTCACCACCCAAAGCCTCTTTTGTCACCTTTGTCCTGGCTCTGACCAGCCTCTTATCTGCAAGATTTGATAGTATTCTTAGATAGACCCTCCCTCCTGTCCATTCCTCAATAAACGGAGCGAGGGCCTCAGCCATCGTATTCACAGCATTGGCGCCCATGGCATCTCGGGTGTCAACGATGAGATGGATGATCACCATATCGCCGAGAGAGGTATGGAGAACTCTGATCTCAATATCCTTGGCTCCCCCTCCGAGGCTTACAAGCATCGGATCCTGAGCGTTCGCCAATTCCAGGATTTCCTCTTTCCTTTCAAAAAGGGCCATCCGGGTAGCATGGGCATCAGAGATATGAACCAATTGAATCTGTGCAATCATGACCGGTCCAGTATTCATCACGAAAAATCCTCCGCCGCTTCTTGCAAATCTGGCAGCATTACTTGCTGCAGCAATGACAGAAGGTTCCTCGATGGCCATCGGGATGAGATACTCCTTTCCATTGATAAGAAAGTTCATGGCAATTCCAATGGGAAGCTGTATGGTTCCGATCACATTCTCAATCATGCGATTGGCCGTTTCAAAGTTGAGCGCCCCTTCTTTGGTCAATGTGTGAAGATCTTCCTCTCTCAAATTGGAGAAGATCTGTAGGACCTTCAATCTCTCCTCCAGACTCATCTTGTGGAAACCAGAGATTCGACTTGTTTTCTCCATATATTGAATACCTCCTCAGATCAAATCATAACGACACGAATTATTTAATCATCATATTTGGAAGCCACAAGACTATCTGTGGAAACACCATGCACAAACCCAAACTAATCGCTTGCAGGATGACAAAAGGAATAATCGATCGGTAAATATCGCCCATGGTTATGCCTTCTGGAGCAACCCCCCTGAGGTAGAAGAGAGTGTAACCAAAAGGTGGGGTGATATAATCCATTTGTGCATTTATGAGATAGAGGATACCGAACCATATTGTGTTAAAACCCAGACTCTTGATGATAGGAAGAAAGATAGGGATACTGAGTAGAATTTCCCCTATTTCGTCTAAAAACATTCCTGTGAACACGGAAGAAAGCATCATTCCAATAAGGATGATCCAGCGATTTACTTGCAGCCCGATCACTATCTCTTTTATCAAATTCACACCACCGACTGCGGTAAAAGTATAAACAAAGATTTTGGCAGCAATCGTAATCCACACAATCATACAAGTAAGCCTTAATGTTGCATAACACGCATTCTTAACAATTTGCCAATTGAATCGGCGATGAACGATAGCACAAAAGACAGCACCCACAGCACCTACACCTGCAGCCTCTGTAGGAGTAGCCATTCCGGTATAAATCGACCCCAAGACCATGATGACAAGGATTACGGGAAGAATTATACTTTTAAGACCTACAATTTTTTTACACCAGCCCCCTCTCTCTTCACGAGGAAGTGGCGGACCGAGGTCTGGCCGGAGGAAACATCTTACACCTATATAGATTATGTATAGGATAGAAAGAAGCAACCCGGGAAAGACGCTACCCATGAACATCTTCCCTACGGATTCTTCTGCTACTTGGGCGTAAACAATCGTTATCACACTGGGAGGAATAAGGATTCCTAATGTTCCCCCCGCCGCAATGCATCCCAGTGCTATATCCTTTCTATAGCCACGCTTTAGCATAGCCGGCAAGGCAATAATTCCCATCGTGGTTGTAGCAGTACCAACTATTCCGGTCATAGCAGCCATGAGGGTACAGATACCAACGGTCCCCATCGCCAGACCGCCCCTTAAAGGTCCCGCCCATTGGTGCATTGCTGTGTAAAGGTCTTCGGCTACTCCTGACTCTTGTAGCATGAATGCCATAAAAATAAAGAGTGGAATAGCTACATAAACGTGTTCTGACATCACGCCAGAGGTAGCGCTGGTAACTAAATAGAGGGCTTTAGGACCCCACAGGAAATAAGTGAAAATCAAGCCAAGACTGCTGAGGGTGAAAGCGAGAGGAAGTCCTAAAAACAACAATACGATGAAAGACGAAAACATAAGCACCGTAATAAGTTCGATACTCATTCTATTCCGCCTCCTTTTATAACCTTAAAAAGGTCACGGATGAATTTAGCAGCGCCTTGTAGAAGCAATAGAAATGCCCCTAAGGGTATAGTCAATTTAATAGGATATACAGGGGGGCTCCAAGCCGATGATCCCCTTTCCATGATCTTCAGGGAGTCCCATGCCATTTCTCCCCCTTTCCATAACAATAAACCGCAGAAGAGGAAGAAGAAAATGGAAGTTGCCAAATCGACAATTGCCTTTGCCCTTAAAGGAAAGCGGCCATAGAGAATGTCGACATTAACGTGTCCTTTAAAGTAAAGAGTATATGCTCCCCCAAGAACTCCATAGGCACCAAAAATAAGATAGGCAGCATCGAAAGCCCATATGGTAGGAGCGTTAAAAATATACCGTAATATTACCTCCCATATTGTGACACCAGTGATGACAATGATGAGGAAACTAACCATTTTCCCTGTCCATTCGCTGATGGAATCAACAATATGAAGAAAAATTCTTATTCTTTTCATTTTTTGCTCAAGTGGTGGGGGAGCAAAAAGGCACTCCCCCAACTTTTACTTGATTAAGCCAAGAAGCCTCATATATTCCTTTTGTGATTCAAGAACTTTCTTTGCCATCGGGCTTTTGGCACCATACTCTTCCCAAACGGTCATTGCTATTTCCCTGGCTTTAAGCACATCCGCCTCAGGAAGATATATTACCTCAATTCCATGCTTCTTAAACTTGTCGAGGGCTTTGATATTCTCAGCGTGAATATGGGTGAACAGGATTGACGAAGCCTCCCGACATGCAGCCTCTAAAATAGCTTTTAAATCTTCAGGTAGCGCCTTCCACGCATCCATATTTGCAGCATAAAAGACCACACTCGTTGGCTGATGGAATCCGGGCAGCAAGATATATCTCGTAACATGTTGTAGACCTACCGCCCAGTTTGCAGCTAATCCTCCACGGTCAGCAAAATCGATTACACCTTTTTCCAAGGCAGGATAAACATCGGCTGTTGGTAGAGAAACTACTCCAACTCCCAACTTTGCCATAACAGTTGTTGCCATTCCAACAAACCTCGCCTTCTTTCCTTTCATGTCTGCTAATGAACGAATTGGAAGCTTTGAGTGCATAGGTTCTTGCTCATATACCGTAGGCGCAATATAATACATATGATGCTTTGCCCAATTCTCCCTTTCCATTTTTATCCCGCCCATTTCCCAGAACCAAACTTCATACTGCCAGGCATCTGTAAATCCACAGGGAACAGAAGCTGTGAACGCTATTTCGGGCAATTTACCCATCCAGTAGCCCGAATAACTGTTCATCATCTCAAAAACGCCTTTGCTCACAGCATCGAATTTTTCCATTGTGGGTACAAGTCCACCGGGTGGGAATAGTGTGATGTCAAGTCGACCGCCACTGAGTTCCTTGACACGCGATATAAATCTTTCTTGTAAACGGTATTCTGGGGATCCAGGATCCCATAAGGTTTGCATCCTCCATTTGATCACCTTAGAAGCGGCCGATGTATAGGTAGGACCAGCGACCACCCAACTCACTACTAATAAAACCAATAAGGAGAATAAAAAAAGTCTGTTCTTCATATGTTTTCCCTCCCTTCCTCTAATAATGAATCGACCAAAAATTTAATCCATCATCAATTTTTTGAAAGACCACCTCCTTTCATGGTGAAGAATAGATCACCACTAATGCCTTTGCCGGCTTCTTTCCCAGCCCCTCCCCTCGATGAGGAATGTTAGAATCGAAGTAAATGCAATCTCCTTCTTTCAATAAATACTTTTTGTCTCCATAGAAGAAGTTGGTCTTCCCCTCTAATACATAAAGCAGCTCCTCCCCCTCATGATCAAACAGATCTCCTTCCTTACTTTTGGATGGCAGAGTGATGATGAAGGGTTCCATCTTTTTTGGCCTTTTCATCGGAGCGATGGACTCATACCGATATCCAAAAATGGTCCCATCCCGAACCACTACTTTCCCCCCACCCTTTCGTACCAAAATGAAATGGTCCTCAGGTTTTTTTTGTTCAAAAAAGGCTGTAATATCCACATTTAAAGCCTTTGCGATTTTGATGAGTGAGGCAATGGGAGGTGATTTCTTTCCCAATTCAACCATTGAGATATAACTTTTAGTGAAACCTGTCCTGCCAGCTACCTTTTGAAGGGTGAGTTTATTTTGATGGCGTATCTGTCGAATCTTTCGTGCGATTTTCAGTTCGTCCATAATTGGTGAACAAAGTAAACCATAAGTTAACTTCTTTGTCAAGAAGAAAATTTTCACAAAACAAAAATAGGATAATGCCAATCCTGAGTAAAGTGAAGGGCTCGGGGATGAGTTTAGCGGTAGGGTTTAAGGCGCTCTATAAATTTGGGATCGACGATAATCCCCAATCTTCCTGCCTGGTCCGCATGTTCGATGGCTAACTTGAACTCCTGTTTCTCATAATAGGTGACAGCGAGTGCATAGTGAGCTTCTGCATATTTGGGATGGATTTCCAAAGCCTTCTGGAAGAAAGTGATCGCCTCTTCGATCTTTCCCTTTTGTCGGTGGACACTCCCTATGTTGTAATACCCCTTTTTATAGTCCGGTTTGATCTCTATGGCTTTCTGATATTGAGAGAGTGCCTCATCCAGTTTTCCTCTTCTAAAGTATATAATCCCCAAGTTGTTATGGGCTTCGACATAATTGGGATTGATCTGTAGGGCCTTTTGGTACTGGACGGTCGCCAGGTCGAGATCTCCTCTTTCATAATAAGCCACCCCAAAATTGAAATAGGCCTGGAAGAAATTAGGGTCGATGCTGATGACCTTCTTATACTCTGAAATCTCCTTTTTCCACTTCCCCTGTCTTCCATAGACGATTCCAAGATTGAGGTGGGCCTTCGCATACTTCGAATTCATCTTCAGTACCTTTTTATATTCGGAAACGGCCTCCTCCAGATTCCCCCGTTCTGCGGCATTAAATCCCAGTTGAAAATGTTCCTCAATGCTAAGGAGTTTATCTTTCTTTGCTGTCTTCATCCCTCCTGTGCAGGAAACCAGAAGGAGAATGATGATAAAAATAAAGAAATCTCTAGCGAGAGTTTTCAAGGGTTTCCTCCTCTCTTTTAAAATCTTTTGAATCATTAACAAAATATTTCATATAAATCAAGACATTTTATGCCTTGACCATTCACCGAAAAGTTTTAAATTGGTTTTGCTCATGGAACAGATACCTTCGTCTGGGTATCTGCTCCTCGGAAAGTCCGATCGATTCAATCTCCTGCCCATTAGCCTCTGTTCTTCGACTTGGAGATGGTCATGAAGATTACCACCGATGCCGTTCAGATTCTCGGCGGTTATGGCTGTCTGAAAAGCGGAAATCTGGAAAGGACGATGAGGGATGCTAAGATTACCCAGATCTATGAAGGGACTAATCAGGTCCAGCGATTTGTCGTCGCTGAACAATTGATTAAAGAATTCCTGGAAAAATATGGAATGAGAAGGGACTGGTCAGAATTTCTTTAAATGTCAACCCTTCGACTCCCCGGCCTGAAGACCGGGCCTTGCTCAACCTGCCTGCCCTGCCTACCGCAGGCAGGCGCAGGCAGGGGTTGACCCTGAGCGGCGCTTCTTTACCCCGCCCTGAAGGGCGGGGCTTGGCGTCGCCGAATGGGTCAACAGAGGTTAAAGGTCGCTCAAAGAATTTTCGGCTCTCTTCAGATCTGCTTCCGCAATATGAACGATGAATATCGACTCCTTTGCATCTTCCATGGCAGAACCGTAGATGTAATCGATATTAATATTGGCTTCACCAAGTCTTTTTGCCACCCGCCCAAGAATTCCTGGTTGATTCTCCAGCCTAAAGACTAATATCTGTTCCGTATCGACCAGATGGTTTGCTTCGATCAAAACCTTTTCCGCCTCCCGAGGGTTATCCACAAGAAGGCGGATCAGGGAATAATCTGAAGAATCTTTCAAAATACCCCTGTAACTTTCGGCAAGGGCAATTCTCCTCCCGGTCTTTTCCCTCATGTTATAGAGCTCCTTCACCGAATCTTTCGCATTTTGAATGCTCATGCCCAGGATATTAATATTGGCCGCTTTTAATACATCGCAGAGCCTAGCAAGTTCTCCTGGTGCATTGGTTAAGATCACTGAAAGTTGTATCTTCTTATCCATCGAAATTCCCCTTTCTTAATTGATCAAGATTCAACAGGAATGAATGGAAGATAACAGATCGACCCATGAAGGTCAAGAGCGAAAAGAAATCATTTAAAAACATTCCCGAATATGATTTCCCTTGATTATAGGATCATAATCTGTTAATTTCGGAAGAAGAAAAATTAAGAACATCGTCTTATAAAGATTATTCTAATGACGGGGTGGAATTCCATCGTAAAGATAGAAACTCGGGGGCTAAATTTTTATTATGGTTCTGCTCGGGCCCTCAAAGAGATCAATATTGTAATCAGAGTTCACCAGATCACTGCGTTGATCGGTCCTTCCGGGTGTGGAAAATCGACTTTCCTTCGAACTCTCAATCGGACGAACGAACTTATTCCTCATACCCGAGTTGAAGGAACGGTTATCCTCGATGGTCAGGATATTTATCGACCGGAGATGGACGTTGTCTCTCTTAGGCAAAGGGTCGGCATGGTTTTCCAGCGTCCAAATCCATTTCCAAAGAGTATCTACGAAAATGTGGCCTTCGGCCCCAGGGTGTTGGGGATCTATTCAAAGAGAGAGGTCGGAGAAAAGGTGAAGCAGAGCCTCAAGGCGGCCGCTCTTTGGTCTGAGGTATCAGACCGCCTCCATACAAATGCGTTGAACCTTACTCTGGGACAACAGCAACGCCTTTGTATCGCACGTGTCTTGGCAGTTGAGCCTGAAGTCATCCTGATGGATGAACCCTGCTCTGCCCTCGATCCCATCGCAACACTCAAGATCGAGGAGTTGATGCAGGAGCTAAAAAGGGATTATACGATCGTCATCGTTACTCACAACATGCAACAGGCGGCCCGCACCTCCGACTGGACAGGATTCTTTCTTCTGGGCGAATTGCTGGAATACGGTCCAACCGGAGATATTTTTACAAGACCCAAAGACCACCGAACTGAAAATTATGTCACAGGAAGGTATGGATAAGCCTCCTTTGGAGGCAATAACCAAGCTCCAAATGCCAAACACCAAACAAATCCCAATGTTCAAAACTACAAATTCCCCCTCACCCCATCCCTCTCCCCCAAGAGACTGTGTTGTAATGTCATTGCGAGGGAGTGGAACGACCGAAGCAATCTCTCAAAGCATTGATAATCCAGGGATTGCCACGCTCCCTTCGGTCGCTCGCAATGACATAAAAGGGGTTGCGACACAGCCTTTAAGGAGAGAAGGGGGAGGTGAGGGGCGTTTTGGTTATTGGAATTTGGGATTTGGAATTTGGAATTTGGGATTTATCCTATGCCTCCTGAGCATCCTTCTTGTTATTCCATTCAGTGTGGGGTGCCAGCGGTCCAAGGCGGGCATTACGGTGGCTGGATCGACCTCGGTTGAACCTTTTGCCGAATTGTTGGCCGAAGAATATATGATTCGCCATCCTCAATCCCGTGTCTATGTTCAGGGAGGTGGATCAACCGCCGGAATCGAGGCGGTCAAAACGCATGCAGCGCAAATTGGAATGTCTTCCCGTTCTTTAATGGCAGGAGAGAAAGACCTCTATGCCATCACCATCGCCAGGGATGCCATAGCGATCATCGTCCATCCTAAAAACCCTGTGAGAGATCTCTCTCTCGGTGAAATAAGGCAGATCTTCACAGGGAAGATCAGAAACTGGAAAGAAATAGGAGGCCACCCTCATCCCATTATCTTAGTTACACGGGAGGAAGGTTCCGGGACACGGGAGGCCTTTCAGAAACTTGTGATGGGAAAAGAGGAGATCAGCCTCGAATCCCTGGTCCAGGACTCCAATGGAGCGATACGCCAGGTTGTGTCAGGCGATCCCAATGCCATCGGCTATATCTCGCTGGGATTAGTCAATGAGAAAGTAAGTGCCTTAAAGATTTCTGGTGTGGAACCCAGTTTGAACAACATTGAGAGCAAAAGTTATACCTTAGTTCGACCTTTCCTGTTTGTTTTTAATGGCGAGCCCAGTGGAGTTGCAAAATCATTCTTAGAATTCGTCATGAGCCCAGGGGCCCAGAAACTCCTCTCAAAGGAAGGCTTAGTGCCCATCCTTATAAAACCCTCCGGAGCATGATCGTGGAAATCAAAGAGAAGGTTATCGAAAAAATCCTTCTGATAATCGCTTTTTCATCTATTTCGATCCTGGCCTTGATTGCCTTCTTCATTTTTGGGGAAGGAGTACCGCTCATCTGGAAGATCGGACCTGGAGCCTTCATCCTCGGTGAGAGATGGGTTCCAAGTCAGGGTTCCTATGGGATCCTCCCCATGATTGTCGGTTCCTTCTGGGTAACCTTTGGAGCCCTCATCCTTGGTATTCCTTTAGGTCTGTCCTGTGCCATCTTTCTGTGTGAATGGACGCCTCCTCTGGCGGCAACGATCCTTAGGCCTACGATTCAACTTCTGGCTGCCATTCCCTCAGTCATCTATGGCTTCTGGGGACTGGTTGTCCTTGTTCCTCTTGTTCGGAATTATCTGGGGGGACCTGGTCTGAGTATTCTCTCCGGTTCCATGATCCTGGGTTTTATGATTCTCCCAACCATTATCAGCATCTCAGAGGATTCTCTGAAAGCATTGCCTCCTTCCTATAAAGCAGGGGCCTTCGCCCTGGGAGCAACACACTGGCAGACCATATGGCGGGTATTGATCCCGGCAGCCGGATCAGGGATCGTTGCCAGCATCATTCTGGGAATGGGTCGAGCTATCGGTGAGACCATGGCCATGATCATGATTTTGGGTAACGCAGTGAATATGCCCTCTTCTTTTTTGGATTCAGCCAGGACATTGACCACGAATATCGGGATTGAAATGGGATATGCCTCCGGTGACCATCGGCAGGCCCTCTTTGCGACAGGGGTTGTCCTCTTTTTCATCATCATGATCCTCAATTCACTGGCGATATTTCTATCACGAAGGAGAATCGGTTGAAGTTTAATCGTTCCCGATATCTGACTCAGACCGTCGCAAAAATCCTCATCTGGGTGGGTGCCCTATCAACCATTGCGGTGATGATCCTCATCCTCTTTCAAATTCTGGGAGAAGGTCTTCCTGCTCTCCACCCCCATTTCTTTCTCGATTCTCCCAGAAGTATGGGCCGGGAGGGCGGCATCTTCTCCACAATCGTCGGAACCCTGGCCCTGACCGCTGTGGCAATTATCTTTGCGACCCCTCTGGGTGTGGGAACAGCCATCTTTCTAAGGGAATACACCAGGGAGAGCAAGATCAGTCGTATCATCCGTTTCGGCACCGATTGCTTAGCAGGGGTGCCCTCCATTATCTTTGGACTGTTCGGATTCGTCTTTTTCGTCATCTATCTCAACATGGGATGGTCTATTCTTTCCGGCGGGTTAACCCTGGCTGCAATGATCCTGCCTACCATCATCTGCACAGCCGAAGAGGCGATCAAAACAATTCCCCATTCTTACCGCGAAGTCAGTTACTCTCTGGGCGGGACCAAGTGGCAGACGGTCACCCGTGCGATCTTACCCAACGCTCTGCCCGGAATTATCACCGGCGTCATCCTGAGTGTTGGTCGGAGCATTGGAGAAACTGCTGCAGTCATCCTGACCGCCGGGTCTTCTCTGGTGATGCCTACTTCCCTGTTTTCCCCTGTCCGGACCATGGCCGTCCATTTTTATATCCTCGCCCGAGAAGGGATTTCTATGGAGATGGCTTATGGCACAGGAGCAACATTGATCATACTCGTCCTATTGGTCAATACAATTGCCAACTGGTTACTCAATCGATATATTCGTCATCGGGCCTAAAACAAAGGATATGTTTAAAGAGAATAAGATCACCATTAAAGATTTCAGTTTCTATTATCAGTCGATTCAGGCCCTCCGGGATATCAACCTCCGTATCCGGCCCAGAGAGATATTTGCTATTTTTGGTCCAGCCCGTGGCGGTAAGACCACACTTCTTAAGAGTCTCAATCGTTTGACAGATCTTACCTTTGGGACGAGGCACACCGGAACCATTCTTTTAGATGGGTCAGATATTTATGATCCAAAGATCAGCCTCACTCAACTAAGAAGGCGGATCGGAATGGTCTTCGATCTGCCCACCGCACTTCCCATGTCCGTCTTCGACAATGTGGCTTATGGCCCGAGACTCAAGGGGACCATTCAGAGGAAGCAGTTGAATGAAATTGCCGAGAAGGCACTTCGTTCGGCTGTGCTCTGGGAGGAAGTCAAAGATCGTCTCCACACGTCAGCCCTCCGGCTCTCCGGCGGACAGCAGCAACGGCTCTGTATCGCAAGGATCCTTGCTCTGGAACCTGAAGTCCTCCTGCTCGATGAGCCCTGTTCAGGATTGGATCCCATCTCTACGGCCAGCATTGAGGAAACCCTTAGCCAATTGAAGAAAGAGTACACCATCATTCTTGTGCCGCATAACATTCAGCAAGCCTCCCGGGTGGCGGACCAGGCTGGATTCTTTTTGAACGGTGAGCTGATTGAGGAAGGACCGGCCTATCAAATCTTTACTCGACCGAGAGATAAACGAACCGAAGATTATGTCACTGGACGATTTGGTTAAAAAGATTTTTTGATTCCACAGATTCCAAATCTGGATTACACGGATGAAAGATAAGCTTACAGAACGTATCATCGGTTGTTGTTTTAAAGTCCATAGAGACTTGGGGTCTGGATTTAATGAAAAAATTTATCATATCATAATGCATTAAAGGTCCTATTTGATCAAGAAGGACTGAGATACAGTACAGAAAAGTTATTTGATGTATTTTATCTTAACAAGAGAATGGGTAGTTTTAGAGTAGATTTAGTAGTGGAAGAGGAAGTAATCGTTGAAATTAAATCTTTGTCGGGAAATATCCCTGCTCTTTCTGAGCATCAATTGATTTCTTATCTAAAAGCATCTGACTTCCACACCGGTTTGATTGTTAACTTTGGCAACAAGAGTTGTCAAGTAAAAAGGGTAGTATTTTAAATCTGTGTAATCTTATTTAAAAATCTGCGTAATCTTTTTTAAAGGAGAGGACGATGGTGACAGAAACCCATTTTCAAAAAGAGTTGGAAGAGTTGAAGGAAAGCCTTCTCAAGATGGCGGCTCTTGTAGAAGAGGCCATTCGTGATTCCGTGCAATCTCTGGTCAAGAGAGATTCTGCCCTTGCCCAGAAGACGTTTGAGGGAGAAGATCGAATTAACAAAATGGAAATCGCCATCGATGATATGTGTTTGAGGCTTCTCGCTTTAAGACAACCGATGGCGGCTGATTTACGTTTCATCACCTCTGCGATGAAGATTGTCACCGATCTTGAACGGATGGGGGATCAGGCCTTCAATATTGCCGAGCGCGCCATCTCATTAAATCAGGAACCCCAGCTCAAACCCTACATTGATATCCCTCGAATGGCCGAAATCACCCAATCGATGGTCAAAGATGTTCTGGACGCTTTTTTAACCCGGAATTCTAAATTGGCCCGTTCGGTCTGCGAAAAGGATGACCTCGTCGATGGGTTAAATGACCAGGTCTTTAGAGAACTTCTCACCTATATGATTTCAGATCAGAAGACCATTACGAGGGCCGTGCACCTGATGATCGTGTCCCGCTGTCTTGAACGAATCGCAGACCATGCTACGAACATCGCTGAGGACGTGATCTTTATGGTGGATGCTCTGGTAATCAAACATCATGCCGACGAAGAAGAGGCAAAAGGATGATCAGACCATCGCATCTAAAATACGATATCGATTCTGAGATCCTCAAACGGCAGGTCGTCGTTGAGACCTTTCGATCAAGTGGTCCGGGCGGCCAGAGGAAGAATAAGGTCGAGACCGCTGTTCGATTAACACATCTACCCTCTGGAATTACCGTTGTCGCCACAGAACATCGGTCCCAGGCACAGAATCGAAGACTTGCTTTTGAAAGGCTCCGGGAGCGTCTGATTAAATTGAATCAACCCAGGAAACGCCGTATATCCACCTCGGTCCCATTGAAAGCTATCGAAAGGAAAAAGGTAGAAAAGAAAATCCTTTCCAAAAAGAAACGCCAGAGAAAGAAACCTCCCCTCACCTCAACTTCTCTCCTCTGGGGAGAGCCTGCCTGCCGCAGGCAGGGATTAAGGTGAGGGGATTAAGTAAAAAATATATATCCTCTGGAGGAAGAATGATGGATGATAAGGTTAAAGAAGCGATGTTAAGGCAAGTCGAAAAAGAGCCTTTTGCTCAGAAGTTCGGGCTCAAGCTGTTAGACCTGGAGAGCGGGTATTCCAAGGTGGAAATGAACTTCACCCCGGATATGGAGAACATCCTTGGCCTGGCCCATGGTGGGGCCTTATTTGCTCTGATCGATGAGGCCTTTGAGACCGCTTCCAACTCCCACGGGACCATCGCCGTGGCCCTGAACATGAATATTACCTATGTATCTTCCCCGTCTCCAGGAAGCAGATTGATTGCCGAAGCCCGGGAGTTCAATCATACGCAAAGGACTGCCCTCTATGATATCAGGGTCTTTGACGATAGAAACAACCTGATTGCATCCTGTCAGGCATTGGTCTATCGAAAAAGAGATCTCCTCCCTTTTCTCAAAAAAGAAGGTCTTCACTAAATAGTTTCATGTCCCGAATTAAAAAGGGGTCACGATCGAATCGCAACCCCTTGATATTATTGGTAGCGGGGGGTAGATTTGAACTACCGACCTTCGGGTTATGAGGACGATCGTAATATTTTTTCTAACCCCTTGACTTTGGTCTGATTTCCCGTAAGTTATTGAAAATTTAAGCCGAAGCCCTTTTTCATCCGTTTCAGCCTTTTCCATCTATTTCAAGGTTTTTGATTTGATTCTGTCACAATTTAGTCACAGTCCGCTCCTCAATTCTTCCTTCCTGTAATAAATGTTTTACAGATTTCGAAAAAAGGCGTATATTCCAACCAGTAATTCTTAGGTGGTATATTCGAGGTATTTCGTCTATACTACCATTTTGGGGAGTATATCCGAACTTCGAATATTCTCCCATTTTTCAGGGGATAAACGAACTAGTTCGGATGTGAACGTTAGATGAATTGGGGCGAATTAAGATGATACCTAAAAACATAAAAAGAGAACATATCCTCAAAGCGATAGATGAAGTTAAAAGAGTCGGAGTTCCTGAAGGGAGAACTTCAAAGAAGCTTGTCTTGGAATACAATGGCAGGCATTATCCTCCAAAATATGTCATATCATTAGCCAATAAGCATGCCAATGGCAAAGAATTAGAACCATCAGAATTCGGTGGAGGCAAGGAGTCAAATGATTTTCTTAGAATTTTAGGTTTCAACATCGTAGATATTTCATCACCCAAAAAACTAACCTTGAGCCGCTCAATGAACATAGAGAGACAATTTCATCGAGAGTTCGGAATGATGAAAGATGTTCAAAATGCAAAGAGACAATTAAAAACTTTTAGAAAGAATTTCTGGAAAAGTGATTGAACCTTTTTTAAAAAAATTGCCACTAATAAATCAGACCATATAAAGGGAGTAAGAAGAAACGGTGGAGAGAATTTAAACCATGAAAAGAGAGGAATAAGAAGCAACGAAGGTAACAATATATTTCCATAATCTAAAGTCTAATTGTTTGAATTAATAAATAGAAATTTAAAAATAAAGAGGCTCCCATTTCGATCCCGGGTGGTATTCGTCCCGGTAATTATGAGATTTGTGCCATTGCTGATTCGACCGGAGTCATCACCGAGTCGAATGAAGGGAATAATAGAGTGTGCCACAGAATTACGATTACAGAGAGGGCACTTAAATTGGACCTTCCTCCGAAAATACCGAGAGAACCGATTAAGTAAAGAAGGGGGGAAGGAGTGAAAGAAAGGAGGATGAGAGATGAGGGAATGGTTGATTCTGAGCAAAACATCTTTGTTAATGATTGCATCATTTTTGATTTTCACAGAAATAGCCATAGCTGATAAGTGTAACCCTCCGGGGGATATGCTTCATAGCTATTGGGAACTTCAAGAGGGGGACAAAGAGATTAAAGAGGGGGAGATTATCAAAAAAGATGGACCTACTATAACATCTTTCGATGCCTCCGGGTCCCTTATAGGAGAACCACGTTCGTTTGGGTGTAAAGTCGAAAGTGTAAAATTGTTTATATCTCTTGTTTTACCGCACGGTACTTCTAGACTTCCATATGAAACACGTATATGGTGGGAGGATGAGAGGCATAATATCTGGACAGAGGAGGATATTAATTGGTTTATTTCGGATGGTGGGAAATATTTTGCCACACTTTCGGTAACCTTTGTTCCATATGCAGAGGAAGGACCATCGTATTCGGAATGGAAGAGGCGCGAGAGAACAAAAACATTTTATATTGATCTATATCCTCCCAATCTTTCTATAAATTCCCCTGCTGATGGAACTGTGGTCAAGGCTGGGACAGGAGGGTTTCAAATAGATGTGACCTCAAACGATGATGTGGGAACTAAGGACTTCACTATCAAAGTGGACGGGATCGTCAGAGATACCATTAATGCAAGGGAAGATAAGCCTACCCTAAGACAGTGGCTGAGGGCAATGGTTTTTGGTTCGGGACGCCGCGTTATAACCGTTGTAGCTAAGGATAAAGTAGATAGGACAGATGAAAGAAGTTTCACTGTCTATTCT
>JBFMAE010000082.1:0-3905 GCA_040756085.1 Thermodesulfobacteriota bacterium
CCATATGTTTTTCTGGATTCCCGTCTGCCCGGGAATGACAGAACTTGGGTCCAAAGAAGTACAGTATAATTAAAAAGTTTATTTTCTATCTACTAATGAAGTCCGAAAAGATCAGGAAGCCAGAGGGAGAAAGATGGAATATAGGTGATAATCAAAAGTGAAACGATGAGAGCAAAAACAAAGGGAACAGCCGCCTTAGAAATACGTTCCATGGAAATATCCGCAAGGTTCGCCGCCACATAGAGGTTTAATGCAACCGGAGGAGTCACTGTTCCAATCGCCAGATTCACACACATCATCACTCCGAACCACATCGGATCCCATCCAAAATGTTTCATAACAGGTAGGAAGATTGGGAGAAAGATATAAAAAATAGAGATAGCATCCAGCAACATACCGGCAATGAGTAAGAGAAGATTTAAAAGTAAAAGGATGAAGATTGGGTTCTTCGATAAAGATAAGAAGGCATTGGCCGCTCTATCCATGACCCCGAGGGTAGAACCGGTCCATGCGAAGAGACCGGCGAAGGCCACGACGATCATCACTACAGAAGTTGAGACGGCTGAGTCCCTCAAAACTTCATAAAGCATCCTTAAATTAACATTATGATAGATAAAAACTCCCACAAAAAATCCATAGAACACGGCTACCACTGCTGCCTCTGTGGGTGTGAAGATGCCCCCATAGATTCCTCCAAGAATGATGACGGGAGCCAGAAGTCCCCAGAAGGCCTCTTTAAAGGTCTTCCAGATTTCGGCCTTCGTTCCCCATCGATCCCCACCCCAACCATTTCTTTTTGAGATAAGATAAACAGGTACGACTAACGCCAATCCCATGATAAGTCCAGGGATCACTCCTGCAGCAAAGAGACCACCAATAGAAGTTTCTGTAATCACTCCATAAATCACAAAAGCCACACTGGGAGGGATCAGGACATCCGTAGTGGCAGCCGATGCAACTAAAGCTGAAGCAAATCCTTTATCATATCCACGTTTCACCATAGCAGGAATCATAACAGCTCCAATGGCAGCCGTATCGGCTGGTCCAGTTCCGGAAATGGCTCCAAAAAAAACGCAACCGCCAACAGCCACTAAGCCAAGACCTCCTGGAACGGGACCAATGAGGACATGAAGGAGATTAACTAAACGTCGTGAGAGCCCCACTCGATCCATAAGAAATCCTGCCAGGATAAAGAAAGGAATAGCGAGAAGGGGAAATTTGGCAATATTGGCATAGAAGTTAGTTGAGACGACCATAATTCCAAGATGATATTGCCAGAGGAAGACCAGAGCGGTGATACCCACACTGACCGTAATAGGAGCCCCGATGAAAAGTAGAAAGAAAAAGAGGGCAAAGAATAGAATCCCTGAATCCATTATTCCCTCCCAATCTTTTGATTTGCCCGACGAGCGCCTTGGAAGATTCTAATGATTACCAGGACACTCCATGCCGGCATTCCAATAGAATACCACCACTGCGGGACCCCGATACCCATTGAAGTGATGCGAAGAGTGATCTCTTCTCGGATCTGGTGGATAGAAAAATAGATCAGAAATAGAAAGAGAATGACACCCAATCCAGCACTTACCCAGAGCAGAACCTTTTGGATTTTTTGTGGAAGCCGGTCTGTGATAAAGTTAAAACCCAGGTGCGATCCCTCACGAAAAGCGATGGCTGTGCCCAGGAGAGTCAGCCAGACAAAAAAACTTACTACCAGCTCCTCAGTGAAGGCAAGGGAGTACTTCAGAAGGTAACGGGATATCACATTCACAAAAGCAACGATGGCCATGATGGCGAATAGAATGGCACAAAAGACTTCTTCAAAATGAATCATAAGCCATCTAAAATTTTTTACCATAAGAATCCCTTTAAGAATTGATCCAGGTTCCCGTGACCTTTCTTCCCGGGAACCTGGATCATTGAATATTTGTTTATTTGGTTTTCTTCACGATCTTTTCTGCAGCGCTGACCAGCTCAGGGCCAATCTCCTTCGTCCATTTTTCATAGACCGAATTGGTCTTGGTTTTAAATGCCTCAATATCTTTTGGAGTCAGGACAATGAGTTCCATTCCTTTCCCCTTCAGCATATCGAAGGCCTCTGTGCTACCTTCTAAACCTTTTCGAGCCTCCTTGATATCCAAGGCCATGGCCTCCTTGGCTGACTTAGCAATAATTTCCTGGTCTTTTTTGTCAAAACTCCCCCATGTGTCTTTGCATACCCCTAAGATTAAGGGATCGATCGTATAGTGCCAGATGGTGATATTTTTGTGGAACTCCCAGATCTTATAAGGTGTGATGACAGAGATGATAGGATTTTCTTGTCCGTCAACTGTTCCTTGTTGGAAAGCAGTGAGGGCCTCAGCCCAATTGATTGAGACAGGATTTGCACCAAGGGCCCTGAAGGTATCGATGAAGATGGGAGAACCAACGACGCGAACCTTGAGGCCTTCGAGGTCTTCAGGTTTTCGCACTGGCCGTTTGGAATTGGTCAGTTCTCTAAAGCCGTTTTCTCCCCATGCTAAACCAACAACTCCCCTTTCCTCGATAATCTTGTAAATTCTTTTCCCAGGTTCTCCCGCTTTCACAGCATCGAGGTGCTTATAGTCAGGGAAGAAGAAGGGTAGGGAGAAGAGGTTCAATTCTTTGATGGTGGGAGACCAGTTGATGGTGGAGCCCACAGCAAAGTCAGCGATCCCTTGACGGGTGATGAGGAATTCGTTCGTCTGCATACCAGCAAATAGCTGCCCGGCAAAATAGCATTTAATATTGACCTTTCCTCCTGTTCGTTCTCTTACTAAGTCGGCAAATTTCACTGCCGATTCCCCCCAGGGGCCCTTAGGCCCTACGACCAGACTCAACTTGTACTCTGGTTTGTAAGTTGCGGCACTGACATAAGTTGAAAAAGTCAGTGCCAGACTTAATGCGACCAATAGAAACATCATCTTCTTTAACATTTTGGACCTCCTTTTAATCTTGTTGATCATGTTAATTTTTAACCTGCCACCTTTACACATTAATGATGAGTATGAATTACTTCTTTCTGTAAACCACCTCCTTTTTATACGATTATTGCTGTGATTTCAACCCCAGTTCCCCTTTAACTCCACTCTCGGACAATGGGATTGACCCGATTTCATCTTCATTTCCGAAACAGAACTTTTTTCACTGCCTTGATGATCTCCTCTTCATCCGGGATCACAGCGTTTTCGAGAGGTTCGCTATAAGGGATAGGCACATTTAATGCTCCTACCCTCTCTATAGGAGCATCGAGATAGTCAAACCCCTCCTCCATAATCAGCGATGAAATTTCGGCTCCAATTCCCCCTCTTCGACATCCCTCATGAATAATGACCACCCGATTCGTTTTACGAACGGATCGGAGAAGGGTTTCAAGGTCTAAAGGAATAAGGGTTCTCAAATCGATGACTTCAACCTCTATCCCTTCTTCGGCAAGCATTTCGGCTGCCCTCAAAGCCTTTATGACCATATAGGAAATGGCGATCACCGTAACATCTTTTCCCTCTCTTTTAATAACCGCCTGGCCCAACGGGGTGAGATACTCCTCATCGGGAATAAAATCTTTAGTTGCATAAAGAAGTTTGTGTTCAATGAATAGAACGGGATTATCGTCCCTTATAGCGGTCTTCAGGAGACCCCTTGCATCATAAGGTGTCGAAGGCATGACAATTTTTAAACCTGGGATATGAAGAAAGAGTGCTTCAAGGCTTTGGGAATGCTGGGCCGCATTCCCTCTGCCTCCACCACCTTGGGTTCGAATCACTAGCCTGGATTCCCATGTTAGTTTTTTGAGTTAACATTATGCGCGTCAACCGAACAGAAGTTGCAGTCGTTTTCCTCCCAGCCAGGGGATCGGAACATTCTTTTTATCGAAACCCACGGCTAAA
>JBFMAE010000083.1:0-8276 GCA_040756085.1 Thermodesulfobacteriota bacterium
CTCACACTCTCCCAAAACTCTCTTGACCAATTCATAAGGAAGTTCAGGTTTAGTTCCGTATCCTAAGGTATAACAGCCTTTACATCTGAGGTTGCAGTGAAGAGTCGGTGAAAGGATCATGATAAAGGGAGGCCTGAAGCCGTGCTCAGCCTCAAATTCTTCCCGTTTCTTTCCACCAAGGAACCAGGCACGATAAAAAAGTGTTTCAAAAAGGATTCGAGTATTTTGCTTTGATAAATAATTAAGAACCCTTCGGAAAAGAAGTTTAGCAGGATGTTTTGGATCCTTAAGAAGACAGCGAACACCAGCAATGCCAGAAAGAACTTCCTCATCGGAGGTAAGCTTTTCACCCAAGTATGTCAAACGAATGAGATTTTCATCAGAGATATTTCCCAGAAGCTCTAAGATCAGATGGACTACCTGTTTCGTTGTGAAACCCTCAATCTTAGATTTAAAATCCATGTAACACCTCCTTTGATCTTACCCATCTCCTCTGAAAATCAACCAGTTAATATCTCAAAAAATATTCCAAAGGTTATTCCACTATTTTCATGCAATTCACTGTACCAAATGGGTTTTCGATAAAAGAAGAGCAGCTGGGGTCATTCTGCCATTCTCCATCCACAAGGAATCGGTACTCGTACTGACCCGGACCTAATCGAAGTGAAATCTTCCAAACCCCGTTCTTCTCCTGTTTCAAGGGGTGTGCAGATAAATTCCATTGGTTGAAGCTCCCAGCTATAAATACGCTCGTCGCTTGAGGTGCTGATAGACTAAACTCTGTTTTCATTAACTTCGGTTTTTTCTTGGTTGCCATGATCTACCTCCTTCTTGCTTTTGCTTCATCAGTCTTTAGAAAGACTCTGATACAGGGAGACAGCTGTACACATGCAGTCCTTATTTGCCCGTGAAGGTAGCTATATAGGCCGCACCGAGCTTGTCCACATGATTCTTAATATTTTCAAAAAAGTTGAGATGGCCTTCTTCGTCACTGAGAAGCTCCTCAAAGAGCTCCTTCGATTTCTGGTCCTTTTCAGAAGTACAGATAACCGTTGCTTCGTTATACATCTTGATAGCCTGCCTCTCCAGGACAATATCAGTGGCCAGCATCTCAGGGATCTCCTGCCCTTTTTGGGAAATTGTATTCGGTTTCGAGATAGGTTCCCCTCTGAGGAACAAAACTCTCTCAGCCAGCTTCTCGGCGTGCTTCATTTTGGCAGCCGCAATTTGCTTTATCTTGGTAGCTAATTTATCTAAACCCTTATTCTCCATTTCATAATGATGGGTCATGTACTGATCGATCGCTTCAAGTTCTCTTAAACGAGCTTCAGTCAACAGATCGATTACTGTCTGAATCATGGATTCTCCTAAAAACTCGACCACCTTAAATGATCCCCACCCGCAATAGAATTTCGCCATCCTTTGATTCATTTGAAACCACTCTGAGTAAGGTCCCCGGTCTTACGCCACGAGGTATTTGGACAAGAAATTTCTTCTGTTCTCCTATCGAATTAACAATAATCTCTTTTTCCGCTCCCCAATATGCTTCTATTGGCGTAAGTGGAAGTTCATAGATTTCATCTACTTCTTCTTTTTCCGATAAGTCCTTCAGAGATTCTTGAAAGAATGCCCCTATAAAAAAATTGGCTTTCCTCCGGCCACAACCTCTTCCTCTCCTTCCGCAGAAGAACCCGCGAAAAGACCGGTTTTCGAATCCAAACCTGAACTCTCTGAAGAGTTCTTCGAAGTTGAGATCGCTGAAGATATCCTCTGTTGTATATCTACGCTTGAAACCGCTGTGACCAAACCGGTCATACTCTTTTCTCTTTTCCGGGTCGCCCAAAACAGCATAGGCTTCGCCTATTTCCTTGAATATTTCTTCGCTTTCCGAATCATCAGGGTGATGATCGGGATGGTACTTCAAGGCCAATTTTCTATAAGCCCTTTTAATCTCATCCTCTGATGCGTTTCGATTGAGGCCCAATATCTGGTAATAATCTTTCTGAAGCACTCTTAAACTCCCTCAAGAGGTACACGACCTCCTAATTGATCGCTCAGGTGGATCCGGTTGAACATCCGTCAGAAGATTTGACAGTGCCTGAGCTAAAAAGGGATAAAACCCTCTGCGGTCTATCGGTTTGACACCTGGGACACCGAAGATGGCTACTGTCCTCATTCATCTTTTGCAACACTTCGAATCTTTCTTTACATTTTCGACATTCATACTCATAGATAGGCATTACGGCGCTTCCTCCTTTCTCTGCTTTAGATGGCCTTTTTCAAACAAAGGCTCTTCCATATCCAATACTTTCAAGGGACTCTTCCCGGTAAAAAGCTTGATGATCTTTCCGACGGTATAAGCATTTCCTCTAAGCATCAATTTGCAGTTTTTGAAACTGCTTCCGGAAACTTCTGTCTCCCCCCTTTCAAGGATGATGATGCAGTTTTCGAATTCACAATGAACAAAGGATTTCCCATCCAGTTCGACTTTCTCATTATTAGAAAACTTAGAATTCTTGTATCGAACCTTATATTCCTGCATTTCAGGTCTCAGTCTCGTGCTTTTCGGGATTACACTTTTTAGACTCAGAATAATTTTTAACAGCTTCTTTTAGGGTATTTGATGCCAGAAGTGCGCAATGGACACTCTCTTCCGGCAAGCCATCTAGGGCATTTAATATCATTTGCTGGCTTATCTCCGCCGCCTCCTCAAGCTTTTTCCCTTGAGCCAGTTCTGTTGTCATACTGCCTGCGGCTATGCTGGAAGCACATCCATCCGTCACGAATCTAATTTTTGAAATCTTATGATCTCTTACCTTGAAGGAGATCTGCATCGTATCCCCACAGGGACCTTTAATTTTTGCAAAACCATCCGGATTCCTAATCTTTCCCAAGTTCCTTGGATTTAACCATCGTTCGATCACCTTTTCAGAATAGATCTTTCTGGCATCCTCCATGATGGATGCTTGAAGTTCGTTTACCGTCTTTTCAAAATCATTGGACATGCTTTGACTCCTTCAGCCCTTTGCCGTAAACTTTTGAAAAATCTGTACCTTTGACCCATCCAATCCTGACGTTCGTTTTTGCATCAATTTCTGGCAGATAGGGTTTGATATCAATAAGGGGTGTCCCTTCCAACGCATCTAACCCTTTTACTTTTAGTTTATTTCCATCTCTTTCGATCAATTCAACGACAGAAAAACCCAGGGCATTCGGCCTATTCGGAGATCGGGTTGCAAATACACCGTGGGGTTTAGAATCCCATGGTGTATTGACCAATAAATCAAAATCTTTAGACTGGTGCAGCCAATATAAGAGAATTAAATGGGAAAACCCATCGATATCCTTTAGCCCCTCTGCATATTGCTCAAATATTTCAATCCAACAGACTTCTTCCCGACCTTGAGGCGGGCACCCTTTTCTATCCTTAAAGGGGGAGTGGATGATTCCTATGGGTTGAAGATTCATATTTTCCTCTCTGTAACATCATGTCCTGTCAATCTCTTCTACAACTGCCGCCAGTAGAACAGGGTGGGGTGGAGCATCGTTCCTCTCTTCCGCAGCATGTGTGCCCGGGTGATCTTTTCTCACCTTTCAAAGGATGAGACACTGAGATCATCTTTTCCAGTTGGGAACTTCCACACTCTTTGCAGCTCAAGGATTCGCCTTTCGAACCGATCCCCACCAAAAACTCCGAAATGGTTCCGCAATTATTACAGCGATATTCATAAATAGGCATTTCCACCTCCTACGCCCAATGTCAAGACCTCGTCCGTACATTTCACTTCAGTCATTGTTTTCCCTTACCTGCTTCTCAGCTTATTCTTCCTCATCATCCAACGATTTTTTAGGCCTGATGTACACAATCCGGCATTGCCCTTGAGATTCCTCTAAATAGGGAGAACTGTCTTTTTTAGAATGAGTTCGTTTTGGAGGCTGTAGATGAACTTCGTAGCCCAGGAGATCGTATATCTCTACCGCATCTTTTGCCTGAGCCTCATCGGCAACAAATTGACGAAGCCACCCCTTTTTTTCTAATTGTTTGTGGGTTTGTCTCATAAAATCCTCTTGTTTCTTGATTAAATACTTGCCATTAATCTCTACTTTTAGAAAAAGTGAGCAATCTTACCATCTCCTTTGTCTTGGCTATTATCTAAATAACGCCATGAAATCCCTTTTATCTCCTCTATGACCGTCATTTTAGAAACATTCTGTGCCCATTTATAATTTAAGTTTGAATTATATCAATTCAATATTGCTTTCTGATTTCATTGTTTCAGATCCTCTCTGGCTATCCTCCTTGGTCCACTATCACGGGATTCCACACCCCATCGCTTTGCAGGTATTATCTCCTCAAGCTTATGAAGCTGCCCAAGGACCTTCATCCTGTCATAGATCAATTGCCAGGCACAATCAGTCTCCTTCTTTATCTCACACTTTCCCTTTGAGGATCCACCGCAAGGACCGTTTAATAACTGTTTTGCACATCGGGCTATGGGACATATTCCCCCGGTCTTTTCAAGAATGCAGTTTCCACAAGCCTGACACCTCTCCTCCCAGAAACCATGAATTACGGTTTCTCCGAGGAAGAGAGTATTTGTACCCGGGAAAATAGGTGTCCTTTCATAATGGCGCACAAGGGTTTGGACACCAACTCCACATGCAATTGAAAGAATTGCCTCAACCTTCTCAACAAGCTCCGCCATCTCAATTGCAAATTCTGGCTCACACTGCCTGGGGGGAGTGAATTCGGTGACCTCAAGGGGTCTTCCCATCCTCCTTCTCACCATCCGGAGAGCAGAGGCAAGAAGTTCAACCTCCCTCTCACCCCCAGAATGACAGACCGTAACACAGGCCCCGCAGCCCGAAAGGAGGATCTTGTTATATGGTTCAAGGTATCTAAGAATCTCTTCTAAGGGTTTCTGCTCGGCCTTTATCACCTTCTCCCCCTGAATGTTGGATAAAGCTCAAATGTTCATAACCAATGAGTTTGTTCCCAACCTTTTATTGTCCAACCTCTCTACAGAACCTCACACAAAAATCCAATCAATTCCATCTTCAAAAATTATGGGCCGTGTGGGACTCGAACCCACGACTCCCTGCTTAAAAGGCAGGTACTCTACCTCCTGAGTTAACGGCCCAAATAATTTTGAAAAACCCTTTAAAATATCCACCCTTTTCTTTATCCCTGCCTGCGTTAGGCAGGGTAGGCAGGCCCTCCCGCCGGGGAGAGGAGGGTTTAGGTGGAAGTTTTGACTTCAAAATACCGATCCGCTGTGAGGTGGGCGAATTGGACCGCACCAATGCAAGGAACTACATATTTAACCGGCCATTGGTTCCCCAAAATGCTGAAAAACTCGAGACACGAGGAACAGACATGGATGCTATCAGCAATCGAATAGGGAGCCTTTGAATCATCCACAATGGTAAAAAATATCGGATTGATGAAATTGGCGTGGTTTGCCGAATGGCTAATGAAGATTTTATCAAAATCAAAGTGGCCATTTGAACCCTGACGTTCAAACCATCTCTGATAAAATTCCTTTTCGATCGGCTCAGGTTTATCCCATTCCGTAGGTTTTCTATTTTGAAATTCCTTTGATTGGGCCAATTGAGAAATTTCGTTCCCGGTTGGGAGTCGATCCGGTTTGAAATTCGATTCTTTTATGATAACTGGATTACCAAGATCCAAATGATCAAAGGGTGTATTGCTGACGATCAAAAACTTCCCAGCTTTCTCGGATTTTCTGTACCAAGAAGTCCTTCTTTTACAAAAACCCTTCCAAGCTGGCGGTGCTAAATAAGAAATTTCCATTGACGACCTTAATACCCGACAGGGAATAAGAGCTTCGTCGGTGAGAGGAATGCCTCTTTCTTCGAAACTGTTCCTGACCTTTCTCAAGCCCCGAAGGTCCATCCAATAGCAAAATTTTTGGTAGCCCATTATCCTACTACCTTTCAGAATGGCAATTAATTAACCTACACTCCGCTTTATTTAATGAAGTTTAATAAATATTATGTAAAGTTTTTTTTACTCTTGGTATAGATCTTGACTACCCTATGGTCAATCTTTTTCGATATATTTTGAAATATCTTCTCTCACCCTCCTAATATGTTCCCTCATTAAGGTGTCTGACAATAAGGGATCCCTTTTTTCCAATGCCTGAATGATATTATAGTGCTCTGAGAGAGATTGTTCGGCCCCGCCTTGAAGAACCTCCGTTCGTTGCCGCAACATATGGATGTGGGCGTTGAGAATATTCATATAACTCATCAAAAAGCTATTTCTGCTTGCATTGAGAATAAGGGTATGGAATTCTAAATCAGTTTTTGTAAACTCTTTATATCGATCTCTGTCGTTCAATGTATTAAAATCTTCAAAAAGAGATTTCAGCTGACCAATTTTTTGCTCATCTATATGCTCAGCAGCCAGCCTTGCAGCCAATCCCTCTAAGACCTCTCTTACTAAAAGGATTTCAATAATCTTGTCTTTTGAATGTTTGATAACAAAAGCACCTCGTCTCGGAATAATCTCGACAAGGCCTTCATTTTCAAGGCGACACAGACACTCACGAAGGGGAGTGCGGCTTACCCCTAATTTTTTGGCTAAACCTTCCTCATTAATCTTCTCACTAGGTGCAATTTTTTGGGAAACAATTATCTTCTTAACGACCTCATAGACCCTTTCTCGAAGATTGGAAATATTAATCAACTTTACTCGAGATGATTTCTTAGAATATGATGGTGTTCTTAATACTCTCATAAATCCTTTATCGAGATCTTTATATAAAAATAATATGTCCGCATCCCATGCCCGAGTCTTCCCCTTGCTCACCCTTTCCCTCTCCCCCTGCTCACTGACAGGCATGCCATCACTTCCTCCCACATCTGAAGCATAAGTTCCTGGACTTCGTTGCAAGGATAATCCATCACCGTTTTCCTGTTCACCAGTGCCTCGACCACTCTGGGTTCGTAAGGGATTTCTCCGATGAGGCGGGACCCGTTCTTCTTACAGTGGGATGCTATTTGAGCCGTATTATCAAGATTGATGTCAAATTTATTAATGCAAATCATGGACGGGATTTTAAAATGTTCTGCAAGTTTCAGAATTCTTTCCAGGTCGTGAATCCCCGAAAGGGTAGGTTCTGTCACTGCCAAGACAAGATTCACTCCGGTCAACGAGGCCGTGACCGGGCAACCGATCCCTGGGGGACCGTCAATCAGGATCAGTTCCAAACCCCTTTCTTGGGCAACTTCCATCGCCTTCTTTCGAACGACGGTGACCAGTTTCCCTGAATTCTCCTCCCCAATCCCTAACCGTGCATGGACGAAAGGGCCATAAAGTGTTTCGGAAACAAACCAATCCCCTGAAAAGGCCTCTTCCATCGTAATGGCACTTTCCGGACAGATGTGACTGCAAAGGCCACATCCTTCACATGAAATAGGATCGACTATTCCATCATCAATGGCATCAAAACGGCAAAGCTCCATACAAAGGCCACATTGGGTACATCTTTCTAAATCGACATGCGGGGATCTTCCGCCAAAGTATTTCCCCTGCATCAGTATCTTTGGCTGAAGCAAGAGATGGAGATCTGCCGCATCCACATCGCAATCCACCATGACCTTATCCTTCGCTAAAGCTGCAAAGGCAGCAGCAATAGTGGTCTTTCCTGTCCCACCTTTTCCACTGACAATGGCCAATTGTTTTACCTTGTTCTTCTCTTGTTCCATGACATCTTCACTTTACTTGTTGAACCAATTTCTTAAGCTGTTCTTCTGACAGTGGTTGACCAAATGCCGCATAATGATAAATCGGCTTTGCTGGATTCATGATTGGAATCCATTTTCCCTCCCTCCGATCCTGATAAACGCATTGATAGTCCACGCCTTTTACAACAGGAATAACCCCCTTCAGATTTTTCGGTTTTCCTTCCTCAAGCCAGGTCAGTGTAACTTTCCCGCTTTGGACATCCTTCATAATTTTCGTCCCGTGACACCCATCGCATTTTCTGCCCTCTTTCATCACCGAATGGCTCATATGGGGAGCAAACATGAAGAAGGTTTTGTCCGCTCCAACCACAAAGTTCTGCATGCTCGCCGAAGTGACTTTCCCCCCGTAATTCATCAGAAATACCCATCCGGATACCGGGATAGCAACACGTTTCCCTTCCTTAACAAGGGTATCGAAGTGACAGTTGGTGCAGCTTACCACATGGCGTACATGGCAGGCTTTGCAATCCACCTTATCCCCATGGACGGTATGAGATTCGGTT
>JBFMAE010000084.1:0-27176 GCA_040756085.1 Thermodesulfobacteriota bacterium
ATGACCCTCCTATATATCTACTTCACTGTGGCGGAGTACCTCACCTATTCCTACACCCCGCCAGCTGGTGAGGCTTATGTGGTTCAAACTGTGTTAGTGGGTGAGTTCAGCCCGATTTTCTGGCCGGCAATGACTGCCCTTATTATTGGCTTCCTCATGCTACTTTTTAATCAAACCATATTCCACCATCAATTTACTCTTTGGATCACTGTTGCTGGAGCTACTTTGATCAATACAGTCTTGTTTACCACACGGTACCTCATCGTTATACCTTCTTTACTTCGTCCTCTTCTGCCCTTTCCCAGTGGTGTTTATACACCTACGTTGTACGAATGGGGAGCCTTTTTAGGGGTAATTGGCTTTGTCATTGGGGCTTACCTCGTATTTTTGAAGATCTTCCCGGCGATAGAGCTTCCACTCCCAGGTGAAATGGAGGGGAAAGGAGCAGCCTATGGACGGTAAGTCATCGCAGAGGGCATTAAATAACTCATAGGATAAGGGATAAAAAATGTCTATTCAAATGTCTATTCGACAGAAGTTGATAATTATTGCGGCCAATTTTGTTTTCAGTGTGGGCTTAGCGAGCATGGGACTTCTCGGTATGATTCAGAGAGACCTTTTGTACGGGGTAGGCAATGAATGGTCTACGTTAATGTGGATTTCTGGCTTAGTGACCCTTTTCCTTATACCGGTGGAAATTTGTGTCATAAAGTCGAAAAGAGAGTAAACAAGTAGGGAAAACTTAGGACGCAGTCATAGGCAAAGTGAGCTTTGTAATTTTCAACTAATCTCCCATAGCTACGTGGCCACCTACTAACCATGAAAATCCCCTCTCGCCCCCCTTTAGTAAAGGGGGGTTGGGGGGATTTAGTAAGTTATTTTCTACATAAAACTCTAAAGAAAGGGGGAAAGATTTGATGAAAAAAATCTTTGAACGGAAATGGTCAATTATTTTAACAATTTTGGTTTTAATCCCATCATTGGCCATGGCCCAGGCCAGTTATGTAGGCTCTGGAAAATGTATGTCCTGCCATAAAGCAATCTATGAAAACTGGAAAGATACCCTCCATAATAAATCCCAACAGATCCTCAGCCCTGTGAATGACACTTTGGTGGTTTCCTGGCTAGGTACAGTGAAACTGAAGGCTGGAAAGATTCCTGAGGTGACTGTTAAATTAAGTGGAGTACCTGAACGCATCTATCAGGCTACTTTGGTCGATGCAAAAGACCCATCAAAAGAAGTCACCTATACAGTAGTCAGGACCTATGGAGGGTGGGGTTGGAAACAACGCTATCAGGTCAAGATTGGAAACAATCACTTTATCCTCCCTTTTCAATGGAACCAAGCCACGTCCCGATGGGTTCCTTACAACCTCCACCTATGGTATAATGAAGATGGAAGCCTCAAACAACCTCCGATAACCGCTTCTTTCGAAATGAGCTGTGCCGGCTGCCATAATACTGGCCTCGAATTGAAGAAGGTTGATAAAGGTTATGAATCTACCTATGTTGAATTAAACACTGGGTGCGAAAAATGCCATGGCCCTGGTTCTGATCACGTAAAATCCCCAAGAGTGAAGGGGAAAATTGTCAACCCAAGGAAATTGGAGTATGATCGTAGCATTGAGGTTTGTGGCCAATGCCATTCACGGGGGGTGAGCGTTCCCAATGGAACTTTTGGCTACCCATGGAACGAAAAGGATAACAAGCCCTACAAATTAGGAGACCCCTTATCCAATTATTACCAATTCAAACCCGGGGTGTGGGGAGATCCTGAGGCCCATGCCAAATCCCATCATCAGCAGTGGCATGATCTCTTGAAAAGTACTCATTTTCAGGCAAAGGTTACATGTTTTGACTGCCATAATCCCCACGGAGGGGCTGGCCGATTTCATCTTATAAAAGCTGATTTTAATAATAACCTATGCCTCTCCTGTCATGGAAAGGACAAAAAGTTTGCAAATCCGGAGGCTGTCCGGAACCATACCAAACACAATTATGCACCAGAAACAAAGGGAACCAGTCGATGTTCGGGTTGTCATATGGTGAAGACCGCTTCTTCTGCAGAAGCTGGCGACATTCACTCCCATGACTTCAAGATCATCAAGCCCCAATTAAGTCTGGAAATGTTTAAGAAGGATCCGAAAAATGTTCCACCCAATTCATGCAATGGATGCCATAAGGATTGGGCCAATGATGAGGTAGGATACCAGGCCGGTGCAAAGTCCTACGAGTCCAAATTCGGGAAATAATTCCTTTTCACTCTCTTCCCATTAGAGTGTGAATCTTTTCTTGAAAAATATTATAGGGCGGGTCCCAATCCCCCCTATTTCCATTCTCAATAGGAGCAATTCTTTTAAGCGCTTTCTTTGGGCTGGCTATACACTCGAAAACGGAACTTGACAAAAATAATCCAGAGCATAGCGCAAAATCCTCAAAGTAGCCTCTCTAGCTTTGGAAGCCAATCATTCCTAAAAAATCATTCCATCTGCTTAATGTAGAGGATGGGTTTAGCTTCCAAATTATTCTGGAGACCACTTTCTTTTTCCCATAATGATCCATGAATGCCTGATGGTTTTAAGTAAAAAGCCCCTAAAAAATAGGCTCTTTTTTTTGAAAAATAGATAAACCGACCGATTGACAAAAGTACATCGAGAAAATAAACTACAATCGAGGAGAAATGAGTGAAAAATGACTCAATATTTTAACCAAGATATTGTCAAAAGTTTTATGAAAAGTAGTGAATGATATGAAGACAGGGGGACGATGGATGACCAGGAAGAAAGATAAGAGGTTATTAAATAAGAAAGGCAGTAAGGGTGAGCATTACGGTTGTTCCGTATCGGCAATAGGATAGAGAAGCAGACTTGTAAGAAGTGTTCTTTGACAATTGAAGAGAAGCTCCCTGCCATGGGTCGATTCATAGGCTGCAAGGATCTGCTTGTAGTCCTTCAAGGGGAGATGTTCTTTTGGCTGCGGAGGTTCAGTTAATGGCGCTAAGGGGTCAACGGAAAAGTTCCTATAATTGGGGTGCTTCTCTTTGAAATCGTCTTTTGGCTTTACTTCTGGATTGCGGTCTTCGAGGACATCGAGAAGGCCTGAAATAATTTGTTGAATTTCATTCTTGATGAATTTGGAGCATATCCAGATGATGAAACAGGCTATTTTGGACATATGGGCTTGCCTCCGGTCTGTCTTCCCACTAACTCTAACCCTACTTAGGTAGGTGGAGGCAAGCCCATACTAAATAAGATTTTGAGAATAAAGGGAATTGAGCATTGTAGCTTAGAATTTTTTTGACAATACGAAAAGTTTAATGGGGAATTTCTTATGAAATTAGTGATTTCTGTCTAACGAATAGGAGGTGAATAATGAAACAAAAAATCTGGTTAATTCTAACGCTTTTGGTTCTTTCAGGCTTTGTCATTTTCGGCAGCCAGATAATGGCTGAAAAACTCGTACTGAGATCCGAGACACCCAGCCCTGAAATGGCGAAAAAGGGCTACGTGGGACCACAAAAGTGCGCCGAGTGTCATCAGAAGATTTACAATGACTATCGGGCCACAGCCCATCCTTACAAACTCCGCCCTGTGGAAGAGGCTCGTATCGTGGGACTCCCATTACCTGAGGGATACACATGGGATGACATCTCTTATGTGGTCGGTGGCCGTCGCTGGAAATCCCGATATATGGACAAAAACGGATATATCATCACCATGACAGGCAAGAATCGTGAAATAAAGGGGAAAAATCAATACAATATTGCCACCGGCACCTGGGTTGATTATCACCCCGGGGAAAAGAAGCCGTATGATTGCGGGAGCTGCCACACAACGGGTTACTCCAAAGAAGGGCATCAGGATGGACTGGAAGGGATCATCGGCACCTGGGCCCTTCCGGGAATTACCTGTGAGGAGTGTCATGGCCCGGGGATGGCCCACATCGAGGCAAAAGGAAAGGGGAATATCATCAAAGAGACCTCTTCCGCCTTCTGCGGAAAGTGCCATGTTCGAGGTGAAAAGAATAAGATTCCTGCAAGTGGGGGTTTTATTCGCCACCACGAACAGTACAACGAGCTTCTGGCCAGTCCCCACAATAATGCGAAATGTGTCGAATGCCATAACCCACACAAACCTCTCAAGATCGGAATCGTGGCAGAGTGTTCCAGTTGCCATGGCGATGTAGCGAAAGAATTTAAAGGAAGCAAGATGGAGAAAGTGGGAAAGACCTGCGAGGACTGCCATATGCCCTATGCAACAAAATCAGCCGTCTTCACGGCAAGATGGCAAGGAGATGTGAAAACCCACCTCTTTAAGATCAATATCGACCCTGAAGCCAAAATGTTTACGGACGATGGAAAATGGGCCAAAGGCTATCTGACTCTCTATTTCGCTTGCCTCCAGTGCCATATGGACCGCGACAAGACCTGGGCAGCCCAATATGCGAAGAAGGCCCATACCATTGGAAAATAGGAGAGAGAACCAATAAAGGTTCAAGTATAAACCCCGTTAGAAATTCCAGCGGGGCTTTCTATCGGGGTAAAAATTTATGATATTGTTTAGAAGCTGATCTGTCGAAGGCGGGAAGCGATCTTTTTCGGCTCTCCTTTTTTGAAGGACTACATAGAAAATTATTCAAAGATAGAAACTTAAAATTGGCAGCTTAAAGTATCATCTTCGTGGGGAGGTTCGGGTCGCAAAGCTTTTATAACTCCCCGCTCGCACCTTAGCTCCAATGAAGCAAGGTTAGAGCTCCTTTGGGAGTCTCAAATTACCAAAATAAAATCCCCAAAGTAGCCTCTCTAGCTTTGGAAGCCAATCATTCCTAAAAAATCATTCCATCTGCTTAATGTAGAGGATGGTTTTGGCTTCCAAATTATTCTGGAGACCACTTTCTTTTTCCCATAATGATCCATGAATGCCTGATGGTTTTAAGTAAAAAGACCCTAAAAAATAGAGTCTTTTTTTTGAAAAATAGATGAATCGACCGATAGACAAAGGTTTTTCTAAAAAATAAAATAATTTCGAAAAGAGATGAAGAAAAATACAATAAAAAAGAAGAGATATGCCATGGTAATTGATCTTCGACGCTGTATCGGCTGCCACAGTTGTTCGGTCGCCTGTAAGGCAGAAAACCGTGTTCCCTTAGGCGTATTTCGTTCCTGGGTGAAGATTATCGAAAAGGGTAGATACCCAAATATTACGCGCCACTTTCTTCCCTCTCTCTGCAATCAATGCGATATGCCTACCTGTGTCATTAATTGTCCGGTCCAGGCCACATGGAAGCAGGATGATGGTATCGTCATCATCGATGAACACCGATGCATCGGTTGTAAATATTGTCTTGCCTCGTGTCCTTATAATGCAAGATATGTGAACCCCCTTATGCCAATCGTCCAGAAGTGTTATTTCTGTTACCACCGGGTTTATGCTGGATTGGATCCTGCCTGCGTGGAGGTCTGCCCTGCGAAGGCCCGAATCTTCGGAGATCTCAACAATCCCGAGGATGAGGTCACAAAACTCCTTTCCAAGCATCCCTTCCATACATTGAAACCGGAGATGGGAACCTATCCTCAGGTCTATTATATTGCTGCCGATGCGGATGCCATGGATCCTTTTGTGGGGAGAAAAGAATGGATGTGAATATCATCTACAATGTAGAACATGAAATGCCTCTGGGAGTATTAATTGCTCTCTACTTCTATCTCACGGGTTTGAGTGCAGGGTCCTTCATCCTCTCCACCCTGGCCTATGGATTTGGGGTCGAGAAGTATAAGCCTCTGGGGAAGATAGGTGTGATTTTAGCCACTCTTCTTTTGTTGATCGCCCCGATAACCCTGCTTGTCGACCTCGAACAGCCTCTCCGGTTCTGGCACCTCATCCTCTATTTGAGAATCACCTCACCCATTACCTGGGGAACTTTCCTCCTAACCCTCTATCCGATGAATTGTATCATCTATGGTTATTTCATGTTTAAAGGAGATCTCAAAAGGACCAAGCTCTTCGGTCTGATCGGAATCCCCTTAGCCCTTCTGGTTCATGGTTACACAGGGTTCATCCTTGCTCTTGGGAAGGCGCGGGTATTATGGAACACTGCTATCATGCCTCCTATCTTTCTCGTCTCGGCAATGGTTTCAGGGATCGCCTTGATGATCTTAGTGGTGATCATTAAGGACTCCATATTTTATAGAAAAAAGGAGACAGATCGAGCTCTCATCTTCGATCTGGGGAAGCTCTTGGTGGCGAGTATCGTTTTTGACCTCTGTCTTATTGCGACAGATATCCTGGTCCTCCTCACCTCTCATACAGAAGCATATAAAGCAGCAATGATGCTTCTAAAAGGTAATTTTAGTCCTCTCTTTCTGGGAGTTGAGATCTTCTTAGGTTCCTTGATACCCCTCTTCCTCCTCCTCTTTCCTTTTACCAAGCGGTGGATCACAGGCATAGCGATCGCTTCCTTACTGGTCATGATCGGAATCTTTGCCATGCGTTACATCATGGTGGTAGGGGGGTTGAGCATTCCCTTGAGTTGATGGAGGTTAAATGTCCAGTGTTACTCGAAGAGGATTTATTAAATGGTTAACAGGGGGGGTGGCCCTTTTAGCTTCAGGTTTCCCTTCCCGAAGGAAACCCGAAGCCTTAGAGAGAGGAAAGAGTGTTTCCCGAACTACAGGCAGGATGCGAAAATCGATTCCCAGTGTCTGCATGATGTGTCCAGCCAGTTGCGGGATCTTAGGATATTTAGAATATGGGAAGGTCATTAACATTGGGGGAAATCCTCTCGATCCTAATAGTCGTGGCAGGGTCTGTGCAAAAGGGATTGCAGGTCTGAACCACCTTTACAATCCTGATCGCATCCCCACTCCATTGAGGCGAGTTGGAAAAAGAGGCGAGGGTCGGTGGAAGCAAATTTCCTGGAATGAGGCTTTTAATGAGATTGCCTTTCGGCTGAAGGGACTCCAAGCTGAAAGACAGCACCATGATTTCATCCTCCGTAATGCATGGGATTTGTCCAGTAATGATTTGGCTTGGAGGTTTGCCTCTGCCTTTGACAGTTCAACCACTTTTCATCATGCGGTTCTGGAATCTCCCAATGGGGCCTTCGCCATCCATGATGTATCCGGTCACTCCATCGGAGTGGGTGATGTGTCCCATGCCCGATATATCCTCAACTTTGGAGCCAATCCTTACGAGTCCCATTATTTACTTGTCCCTTTCATCCAGCGGCTGATTGATGCCAGGATCAATCTGGGGGCGAAACTGGTCACCTTTGATGTCAGGATTTCTCAAACGGCTGGGAAAAGCGATGAGTGGTTTCCGATTACCCCTGGAACTGACGGTATGGTCGTACTGGCGATGGCTAACATCATTGCGAGCGAAAGTCTCTGGGACAAGGAATTCATTCAACGGTGGACCAATACCTCTCCTGCGCGGCTCTTGCGCCACCTCAGTGCCTATACACCCAAAAAGGCAGAGAGCGTGAGTGGAGTCCGGGCTTCGGATATCAAACGCATTGCGGTGGAATTTGCTACAGCGAAACCAAGTGTCGCCATAGGAGGAGGGGGAGCCTTGAAACATATCAATGGTACTTCAAACCAAAAAAGTATCCTTCTCCTCAATGCGATGGTGGGAAGTCTGGATACAAAAGGAGGCTTCATCTTTCCTCAAGGTTATCTTTTCGACCCCCCTGATCCGAAGCCCCCAAAATCGCGGAGGATAAATCCGGAATCCCAGAACCTTTTTATCCGGGTCTCTCGGGGGACGCAGCCTGTCAGGGTTCTGATGACCCATATGGATAACGCCGTTTATAGAGGACCGAATTCAACACTCATTTCTCATGTCCTCCAGGATGAAAGCAAAATTCCTTTCCACGTCTCCATCGATCCATTCCTTAATGAAAGCAATCTCTATGCAGACATCGTGTTACCGGAGGCGAGTTACCTGGAACGTTGGGATCTTCTCTCACCTCCTCCGATGGACGGGATTCCTTATATCGCTTTGAGACAACCCATCGTTAAACCTATGGGACACTCCCTCCCCTTCCCAGATATTCTCATTGAGCTGGCCCAGCGGATCGGCGGTGGGATGGAGCGATATTTCAGATTTGGGAGGATGGAACATTATATTGAAGCCATGATCCGTAAGATTCCTAAGCTGGTGGATGCTGGAGGGATCGATTTTCTGATGGATAAGGGGATCTGGATCAATTCCGAATTGAAACCTGAACGAAAGAGATTGAAGACGCCCTCCGGAAAATATGAATTCGAACCCTCCCTTCCCACTTATTTGGCAATTCCACATCACCAGCACCTGAAAAATGATGAATTTCATCTCATCACATTTCAGTGGAATGTCCACTCTTACTCCCAGACGGCCAATTGCAAGTGGCTCATGGAAATTGTCCATAGAAATCCCCTCTGGATCAATGAAGAAACAGCCAAGAGAATGAGTTTAAACAATGGTGATCGGGTCAGGATCACCTCTTCACTGGGCTCCTTAGTCACCCCTGTTTTTGTGACACAAGGAATTCATCCCCGGGTAGTTGCTCTCTCCGACAGTTTAGGGCGTTGGAACTATGGTCGGACTCCGCAAGGGAAGCCGTTTCGAAGTCAGGATCCAGAGACCGATCTTCTCTGGTGGGGAAAACATGAGACAGGTGTCCATCCAAATCCCATTATACCTATCCTTCAGGACCCTTTGGGGGAGGGACAAGGATGGATGGATACAGTGATCAAGTTAGAAAAGGTCTAAATCCCCCTTTCCCCCTTTTTCTTTCCCCCCAAATTTAAGGGGGTTAGGGGGATTTTAGACGTAGACCGGAAACAAATAGAACAATGTTGTTTTCTAAAAATTGACAAGGAGGAAACATGTTAATGGAAACCATTCGTTGGATGTCTTTAATAATCATTGCAGGACTTGCCGGGATCACTCTTCTGAGTCTCGCCATCAAGATCGTCAGACAGTATGAGCGAGGCGTTGTTCTCCGATTCGGCCGACTCATCAAAACGAGAGAACCTGGCTTCAATCTAATCATCCCTATCGTTGACCGGATGATCAAGGTCGAGCTCCGCGTTGTCACTATGGTAGTGGAACCTCAGGTGGTCATCACCAAAGATAACGTGACCATCAAGGTGGATGCTGTTGTCTACTTCATGGTGGTCGATCCTGTGAAGGCGGTCATCCAGGTGGCCGACTATATCAAGGCAACCTCACAGATCGCCCTCACTACTCTACGGAGCGTTTTAGGACAATCTGACTTGGATGAACTCCTCTTCGAGCGGGATAAGATTAACAAACGCTTGAGGGAAATTATTGATCAACATACCGAGCCTTGGGGGGTAATGGTGAGCGTCGTAGAGGTGAAGGATGTCCAATTGCCTGATGCGATGCAGCGGGCCATGGCGAGGCAGGCAGAGGCAGAGCGGGAGAAGCGGGCAAAGGTCATCCATGCCCAGGGAGAATATCAGGCCGCAGAGACCCTTCGCCAGGCTGCCCGAATCCTCTCCATCGAGCCTGCTGCCATTCAGTTAAGATACCTCCAGACGCTCACAGAAATTGCAGGGGAGAAGAATAGCACCATTATCCCCATCCCCCTGGAAATCGCCAATACCCTTCAGGCCATGGGCAAAAAGGTTGGGACCCCGGATATGCTGACGAATGAGTAATAGGGAGGATTGCGTTGACATTGAAAATTCCTCGTCTTCCTTTCTGGGTCTGGGCCTTAGGGGGGGTCATGACGGTATTGGCCTTTAATGCAGCCATCACCCTGCCCACTTATACCACAACTAAGAAGGAATTCTGTCTCACCTGTCACCATCAGCAGAGGGAATCTTCTTTTTGGGAACAATCGACCCTGCATCCCGATATTAACTGCTCGGAGTGTCATGCCACAGGGCACGCTTTGATGCCGAGTATCAACATCTTCCCTCTTAAAGGCGAAGGAGAACATGCAGGTTTTTCTGCCAAACTTGACCAGATCAATCCAAACTGTATTCGCTGCCATCAGCGCGTCTTCGATGTGGAATCAGCCTCTCCTCGAATTAACCCTTACAGTATCTGGATTCCACACCGCTTTCATATCCAGCAACTGAAAAACTCCTGTACCTCCTGCCACTACAATATTTACCACGACCCTCATGATCTACCCACCTTTCGGCCTCCCAAAGAGGCATGTTTCGAATGTCACAGGAGGGATAAAACCGCGTGTTCGACATGCCACCCAAAGGGGGCCATTCCTCTACCCAAAACCGTTGAGGTTTCCCATTCGGAGTGCAATAAATGCCATAGGGGTTTTGAAGATACAAAGATTAAGATTTTCGGTCTCCCCTTCCCTCACCGAAAACATATCGCAAGAATACTTAACTGCAACGTTTGTCATGCCACCGGAGAGGAACACGGAAAGATTCTGAAGACGAGAATTGAATGCCTGAAGTGCCATCATCAAACCGCATCGAAATGCATCGATTGCCACGAGACACAGGTTCAATTCATCCGGGGAGAGGCCTTAGGCGAAAAAGAGCCTCAGACTGATGTGATGGCCGAAGGAGTAAAATGCATCGAATGCCACAGCACCATCCCGAAAGGGCACTCCCTGACGGAGGTCAAAAAGACCTGCGTTCAATGTCATGAAGCCCGATATGAAAAGATGACAGACGAATGGCAAAAGGAAATCTCTGATAGAATGAAGAAGTTGAGACTCTCTCTTGAAACCTTAACGTTCCAGAAAAAAATGGCACCCGATCCTGAGAAAAGGAAGATTGAAGCATTCATAAAAGAGGCAGAAGACCTTCTTAGAGCAATTGATGAAGATAAGAGCAAAGGGGTTCACAACTTCGTCTATGCACAAAAATTGTTGTCGAAGTCTGAAGAAAAGGTTCTTTCCACAAAGAGGATCATTTCGAAATGGTTAGAATAAGCGAACCTTCTTTGAGGCAACCTGCCTGACACTGGCAGAAAGGAGGGTAAAATGGAAACGAAAATGTTTAGCAAAAGTTGGGTTTCATCAATTATTAATTATTCAATTCTTATCTGGACAATCATCTGTTTCATAGGGACCTGGGTCATAATCATTAAATATGGAATCCTTCTGGAGGGGTTGATTGCATTGGTGGTGACCTTCTTCTTTGCTGCTATTATCTGGGCAATCCCTTTTGCGGGATTTATCCTTTTAACCCTTTTTGTTACTCCCCCAGAGGAGCCATCTCATTATATGATGTTTAGAGACTTAATTAAAAAACCGTTACCTTTTAGAGACTTGATTAGAAAAGGGATGAGAAGAAGTTCAGAGTAGTTAAAACAAGGCGACTTATTCAATTCGTGATGGTTGCAAAGGAGGCAAGAAAAAAATGAAAGAGAGCGAATATCCTTATCTTTCGGCTTTTATGCAAATTACGAGAGCGATCAGTTCCTCTTTAGATCTTAACGAGGTTCTCCATCTGATTGTGAAAAGCACCTGCGAGACCACCGGTTCAAAAGGATGCACTCTGATGCTCTTGGATGAGAAGGGTGATAGGTTGGAGGTGAAGTCATACTACGGATTAAGCGATCAATATGTTGGAAAGGGCCCTCTCTCTGCGGACAAATCGATCTCCGATACACTCAGGGGTGTACCCATCGTCATTGAAGATGCCGCCTCAGATCCAAGGGTTCAATATCCTCAAGAGGCAAAGAAGGAAGGGATTGCTTCCATCGTTTCTGTGCCGATCATTTTAAGAGGCAGAATTTTCGGGGTCCTTCGTCTCTATACCTCTGTCCCATGTCGATTCACAGATGATGATATCGATTTTCTCTCTGCCATTGCCATGCAGAGTGGTCTCGCCATTGAAAATGCGAAGATGTATGAGTATGTAAAAGTGAATTATGAAAAACTGATGGCTTCTTCTTCGATCATGAAATGATCCAATCTATTTATAACAGAGATGAAATGGCTTATATTTGACTGATCACCATTTTGCGATAATTTACAGAAAAATATACCGTTAATCCCCTCACAAGAAATGAGTTATATATTAAACATTTGATAATCAAGAAATGCTTCTTGGGCAGAAAAAAGCCCTTACATAATTATTTAAAATTTGTTCTTTATAAAAAGATTAATATTTTCCTCATTGCTCAAGATTTAATAATTCTAAATGAGAAGAGGTATGTAATGAAGAACATTCTCTTGATGATTTTTTTTGGACTTTCTCTTTTTATAGCCAGACTCACATGGGCTGCTGATGAGAGTTTTCATATCATCTATCCCATAGACCATAGCATCATCAAGTGGGAGAGGGTCAGGGTGATTGGACTGGTCAAGGATCCTTCCATAAAGAACCTCATGTGCCAGGTGAAGGGTGGGGAGGTCATTGGAAGTCCTATTATTTCTGTTATAAAAGGAGCTTTCACCCTTTCAATTCGCCTCAAAAAAGGATTGAACGAGATATCCATCTTGGATCAAAGTGGGCGCACCCCGCAAGAGGTCTCTATCTATTTCTCAAAAGAAGATGTCAAACCACCAGAAGGGTTTCGACCCTATTTCACACATTTCCCTTTAGATAGAGAAGAACAATGTCAAGATTGTCACAACCTGAAGGGAGAGCCCCTATCCTACAAAAAGATCATCCCCATTGCTACCTGCAGCACAGGCCAATGCCATTCTCAGATGGGAAAGGGGAAGTTTGTCCATGGGCCGGTTGGCTCAGGGACATGTATTGCATGTCACAATCCCCATGGGACACTCAACCCCAGTATGGTTACGAGACCTGGAGGAGAGGGATGCTACATCTGTCATGATACCCAAAGGGAAGCATTTAAGGGTAAAGTGATTCATTCACCTGTATCAGAAGGTGGATGCAGTGATTGTCATGATCCCCATCAATCTTCTCTAAAATTTCAATTAAAGGGTGCTTCGCAGCAAGATCTTTGCTTTAATTGCCACGACTCCAATCTCGTCAAGCAAAGCAATCTTCACACACCGGTCAAAGGAGGGGATTGTATTGCCTGCCACAACGCTCATTCCTCCCCCAATGAGAAATTACTGACCATGACTTTAGAAAAGATCTGTTTTTCCTGTCATGAGGAGATGGAAAAGGAGCTGAAGAAGAAATATATCCACAAACCCGTCAAGGGAAATTGCCAGAAGTGTCATGACCCCCATGCTTCTTCACAGAAGGCTCAGTTACGGAAAGTGCAAATTGAGATGTGCATTGATTGTCATAAACCTATCCATCCTAAAATAATCCAATCCATTACTGGGGCAAAGTTCCCTCACCAACCCATTCAAAAAGGGAATTGCTCATCATGCCATGGTGTTCATTTCACTGACTTTGAGAAGCTCTTAAAGTCTCCACTAAAGGATATCTGTTTCACCTGTCATAAAGATCTGAACGAGAAGGTAAAAACAAGCAAGTTTTTTCATGGCCCTGTTGTCCAGAATGACTGTGCAGCCTGTCATGACACCCATGGTTCTCCCAATCCAAGAATCTTAAGGAGTTATTTCCCGGCTGAGTTTTACATCCCTTATAAGACAGAAAACTATGCTATCTGTTTCGACTGCCACAATAAGGATATAGCCCTTAATGTCAAGACTCTGGAGTTGACCGATTTCAGGAACGGAGACCGAAACCTCCATTTTGTGCATGTGAATAAGAGAAAAGGAAGGAGCTGTAAGGCATGTCACGAGGTTCACTCTGGAAACCAGTCGAAACATATCAGGGAGGAAGTCCCTTATGGAAAAATGTGGAGTTATCCCATTCGTTATACAAAAACCCCGACGGGGGGAACCTGTGTGGTGGGTTGCCACAAACCACTTTCCTATGACCGGTCAAATCCTGTAAGATACTAAAAATTATTGTAAAAAATATACTCTAACCCTTTACTTTTCTCATATAATATTTTATTTTTAGGCACATTTTCTTAGGGGGGATATAGTTGAGAAGGTAGGAGGTTTTTACGAATTTGGTTTTTTTAAAGGGTAGATCAATAACCTATCTACTTCTACCTTTACTCCTTTGTGGGCTTTCCTCCCCCTCTTCCGCCTTTGCCTTCCGCACTCTTGAGATCGGGAAGAAAGTCCCTGAAATTCAACAGAAGGATGTCGATGGTAAGGAGTTAACCCTTTCATCGATCAAAGGGGGGAAAGTGGTCCTTCTTTTCTGGGGGGTTGATACCGCGGTCAAGGAGAAGAGATCCTTGAGTTTGATGAACCGTTTGGAAAGCCTTTATCGTAAGTTCAAGGAAGAAGGCCTCCAATTTATTTCCATTATTTCAGATCCCGATTCGAGAGAGAAGGTTAAAACCTTGAAGCAACAGTATTCTTGGACCCATCCTATTCTTCTTGATGAAAAGAGAGAAGTTTATGGTGCTTATGGGGTTTATATCATTCCCACCGTAGGGATATTGGATGAAGAGAAGAGGCTTATCAAAGCACTCCCTTTTACCCATTCGATAGAAGAAGACGTTCAGGGAGAAATCTTGGTAGCCCTGGGAAAGAAGACAGCCGAGGAATTGGAGAGAGAGCGGCATCCAAAGGAAACTCTTCTGCCGGAGAATAAAAGGAAGGCTCAGAGCCATTTTAATCTGGGCAGGAGTCTTCTTGAAAAGGGATCGATCGAAAAGGCAAAGGAAGAGTTTCTAAAGGCCATCGAGCTCGATGCCGATTACGGAGAGGCCTATGTGAGCCTGGGAATGGTCTACTTGAAAGAGAAAAATCCGGAAGAGGCCCTTCGGTCTTTTGAAAAAGGGGGCAGCTTAAACCCTTCCCTCAGGCAGGGGCATCTGGGGTTGGCTCACGTTTTCGAAGCGAGAGGGCAGAATTCGAAAGCCATTGAGAAACTGGAGGAATGGTTAAAGACGCAAAAGGGGACGCCCGATCTTCATTACTACCTCGGGAGGCTTTACGAAAAGGAAGGGCTGAAAGAGAGGGCCTTGTCAGAATATAAGAAGGCGCTCCAATTTATTTTTAAGGAGGAATGATGATCCGTTTTTTGAACACCTTAAACAAAAAGGTGATCGCCTTCCTTATCCTGGTGTTAGGCGCCTCTTTGGCCATTACCATTTTTTTCTCCATTCGGATGGAAAGATTAAATGCCCTTCGGGCTGCCAAGGATAAAGTTCAATCCTTTGCCGAAGTCGTTCAAATAAATATATGTCAGGCCATGAAAGAGGAGCAGGGTAAAAATATTACGGCCATTATTCGTACCCTTGCCTTGCCCAAGGAAGTTATGATGGTCCGGATCTTCGATCATGAAAGAAGGGTAGTCGCTTTATCGAAAGAGGAATCGAAAGAAGAAATTTCTCTCCCTCCTAACCTTCGTCAAGCTGAAGATGGGACGGTGCTGACCCAATCCCATCGAGGAGAACGAATCCTCAGCACCTTGAAACCGTTTTATAATGAAGCTCAATGTTTCCGCTGCCACGGAAAGGATAAAAAGATATTAGGGTACCTGAATGTGGACTTTTCCCTCGTTTCTCTTGAAGACCAGCTAAGGTCATATACGAATTTGCAAATCCTTTCGGGCTTCGGAATCCTTCTGATGATGTCCACAGCCATGTTCATCTTTTTCTCCCGAAGCATTAATAAGCCCATTCTGGATGTCTCGAGAAAGATGTCCGAGGTGGAGAATGGCAATTTCGCTGTTCAAGCCCCTATCCGGACCCGAGATGAGTTAGGCCACTTAGCCCAAAGTTTCAATATGATGGTGAAAAACCTTCAGGAGATGAGAGAAAGGGAAGAACAGCATCGCCTCATCCTGATGAGGGTGAATGAAAGCCTTCAAGAAAAGATCCAGGAGTTAAATGTCCTCTACGAATCCACCCGGGCGATCAACGAATCTCTCCGATTAGAAGAGATTCTGAGATTGACGATAGAAAATGTGACGAGGAGTTTGGGATTTGATCGGGTGGTTCTGACCGTTTTTGATGAGAAGAAAGAGACCTTGACAGGAAAATTGAGCATAGGAATCGACGAGGAAATTGTTCGGCAGGTTCATATTCCTATGGAAGAGATGAGGGGAGTTCTCAATGAGACGATCAAAAAGCGGGAGCCCGTCTTGGTCAGGGATACCTCCATCTATCCGATCATCGAAAGGAGAGAGGCCAAGAAGTGTTGGGAAGTGATGGACTGTCAGTACAAGACATGTCCCATTTACGGAAGCAATGAACTTCGGTGCTGGATGATCAAAGGGACCCGCTGTGATCTGGAAATGAAGGGAGACACCTTCGAAGAGAAGATGCGCATTTGTGGCAAATGTCCTTATCTCAAGGAGATCGTCAAGAGGAGTGATATCGTTAATCTTCTTCTCTTTGGGAGCCATTCGTTTATCTCTGTCCCTCTCATGGCCAGGGAAAAGATGCAGGGAATCTTATTGGCAGATAAATTGCGTACCGAGAAAGAGATCACCGGAGAGGATATTAAACTTCTCATGACCTTCCTTTCCCATGCCTCTGTGGCTATTGAAAACGCCACCCTATATCAGAGGTTGGAGAGGAAGGTGGATTTAAGCCAGAAACAGCTTCAGGAGACCAATGAACAATTGAAAAAGAGGTTAGAGGAGCTGAGTGAGATCAGAAGGTTTAATGAGAGCATTCTTCAGAATCTCTACGGAGGAATTGTGACCTACAATAAAGAAGGCACCGTTACTTTCATGAATAGGTCCGGCGCAGAACTCCTGGGATGGGAAGAGCGAGAGGTCCTGGGAAGATCGATCGATGAAGTCCTTTATAGTCCTAACGGGAAGACTTCAATCTTCCATAAGTTCCTGGATGGGAATGGGGATCTCTCGGGAGAAACGGAAATCAAGAAGAGGGAAGGCAAGATGATTCCGGTAGAGGTTTTTCTTTCTCATCTTCAGGACCACGAGGGGAATATCACGGGTGTTACAGGTATATTCCGGGATATTTCGGAGAAGAGGGAGATTGAGGCCCGGATGCGTCGAATGGACAAGCTGGCCTCTCTGGGCCAGTTAGCCTCCGGGATTGCCCATGAGATTAAGAACCCTCTTGCCGGGATTGGATCTGCCGTTCAAGTTCTTTCTTCAAGCGTCCAATTCGATGACTCCAAGAAGCAGGTGGTCAAGGAAGTTCTCAAACAGATACAGCGATTGGACGGGACCATTAAAAACCTGCTCCGTTTCGCAAAACCAGAAAAGCCCAATCTGGCTCCCAATGATCTGAATGAGATCATCGAGACGGTCATGTTTTTGGTGTCCCAACAGGCGAAAAAACAAAATATTCAAATCCACCTCGATCTTAAGAAAGACCTTCCCAAAGTGATGATCGATCCCCAGCAGGTTCAACAGGCCATCCTCAACGTGGTCCTCAATGCCGCGGAGGCTATGCCATCTGGGGGAACGCTCACCTTTTCCTCAAAAGAGATTGTCACCACGGATCCTTCAAAAAAAGAGAAGAAGCCCTATGCCTCTTTGATCATTTCTGATACTGGAACCGGTATGTCAGAGGGGGTGATGGCCCAGATCTTCAATCCCTTCTATACGACAAAACCTGCTGGCACAGGCTTAGGACTTTCCATCACCCAGAGGATCATTGAACAACACAACGGGAGGATCGATATCAAGAGTGAGGTGGGGAAAGGAACCTCTTTCACCATTGATCTTCCGACCTCTCCCTCTCCCCACAGGGGAGGAGGGAAGGGTGAGGGGGATACATAGGACAAACCTACAATGAGTAAAGGTAAGATCTTAATCGTAGATGATGAGAAACTGTTGAGGTGGTCTCTTCAGGAGGACTTCCGAAAAGAGAGTTATCACGTTGATGTGGCTGAAGATGGGACAGAGGCTCTGGCCAAGGTGAAAGAGGGTCAGTATGACCTCATCCTCCTCGATATCAAGCTTCCAGACGTCAATGGGATCGAAGTCCTTCAAAAAATAAAGCAGATCGATCCTAAGCTTATCGTGATGATGATGACGGCCTATGGGGAAATAGAGACCGCTGTAGAAGCGATGAGAACAGGGGCCTACGATTATATCAACAAGCCCTTCAATTTAAGCGAGATCCGGACACGGGTAGAAAGGGCTCTCGAAACATTACACCTTAAGGAGGAAGTTTCTTACCTAAAAAAATTTCAAAGAGAACAATTGGGAGTCGACCGGATCATTGCCCATTCAAAGTCGATGCAGGATCTCTTCGATTTGGTCCGAAAGTTAGCAAAAAGCGATTCAACTGTCTTACTCCTTGGAGAAAGTGGGACAGGAAAAGATCTGGTAGCCCGGTATATTCATTTCCATAGCAACCGAGCTGAACACCCTTTTATGGACATCAACTGCGCCGCTTTGCCCGAAACATTGTTAGAAAGTGAGTTGATGGGACATGAAAAAGGGGCCTTCACCGATGCCAAAACATCGAAAAAAGGGCTCTTTGAGCAAGCGAATGGCGGAACTGTATTCTTGGATGAGATTGGGGACATGCCCCTGGCAATACAGGGAAAGGTCTTGAAACTGATTGAAACGAAACGATTCAAGCGACTGGGAGGATTAACAGACATTGAGGCAGATGTAAGGATTATCGCTTCTACCAATAAGAATATAGAAGGCCTCATGAAAGAGGGAAAGATCAGAGAAGACCTCTATTATCGCTTGAAAGTGATGCCTCTCTTTATTCCGCCATTAAGAGAGAGGAAAAAGGATATTCCATTATTAGCCAAGTATTTTTTAAGACAATTCAGCCGAAACCAAACAGGAACAAGAGAAGGTTTCTCCAAAGAGACTCTTAACTATTTTTTGAGTTATGACTGGCCTGGAAATGTAAGGGAATTGAAGAATGTCATTGAACGTGCAGTAATACTTAATGAGGGGAGTGAAATCCTTCCTAAACACCTACCTTCAGAAATAGTTAGTATGAAAGAGAAGAAGAGGGTATTTGATCTAAAGGACTTAGAGATTCCCGAGGAAGGGCTTCCATTGGAAGAAGTTGAGAGAGAGGTTATTAAAAAAGCGTTAGCAATGACCGAAGGGAATCTCTCCAAAGCCGCCAGGATGCTTCATGTTACACGTGATACCCTTCGCTACCGCATCAAAAAGCTCGGTATTATGATTTAGTACCAATCATCCCAACCCTGTCTGTTTTTCTCCTCCTGTTTTACAATACATCCCTCATTTTGGGTCATTTCACCCAGTCTTTTTAGGCTAAAAGACCTAAAAAAGGAGCTTCATCAGCAGTTCTATCAAACCCCTAAATATCACTTAAAGATTCAAATAGTTACAATCCAATAAAGAAGGCACGGGAATTGCAAAACTTTTAATTAAAAATGGAATGGAATTGACTATTTAAAGGTTAACTTGTGAAGACTTCGATGGGAGAGAGCAGATATTTTAAACCGGCTTTATTCATACTGGGTATCCTAACAGTCTATGCCACGGTGGTTCACGCTGGCATTACTGGAAGCAAGCATGATTTTTCCGGGCGAGGCTGGGGGAGCAATGAAATCTGCATCTTCTGTCACACGCCTCATAATGCCAAAATGGAAGGAGGCTCAGCGATTTACCCCCTCTGGAACCACAAAGTAACCTCGGCCACATATATCGTTTATAGCAGTCCCACAATGGACCCCCGGTATCCTGCTGAACAACCCAGGGGCCCTTCTAAACTCTGCCTTTCCTGCCATGACGGTACGGTAGCAATAGACTCTTATGGCAATCGGGACGGAACTAACCTTATTTCTGGTGTAGCGAACTTTGGGACAAACCTATCTAACGACCATCCCATAAGCATCTATTGGGGCCACCAAACTTATACTGGTGGGAACGCCTCCTGTGTTGGTTGTCACCAAATCCATGGGGGTGGTGGTATGTCTTACATCGGGCTCCCTTTTTACGAGCGTTATTTGGAGTGCAGTACTTGCCATGAACCACACAATAAATACCCCACTTATACCAAGATGTTACGGAAATCTCTGGCGTTATCAGAAATCTGCCAGCATTGCCATGGTAAGTAAGGAGAGAAAAAATTTGACGAACAAAATACTCGTTGCTGACGATGAATTCTTAATCCGCTGGTCCCTTTCAGAGGCACTCTCGCAAGATGGTTACGAAGTGAAGGCTGTTGAAGATGGAGAAAAAGCACTGGAAGCGATCAAGGAGGAGGACTTTGATTTTATTATCACCGATTTGGTGATGCCGGGCAAGGATGGCTGGGATGTCCTTAAACGGGTGAAGGAAACCTATCCCAAAGCCAAAGTAATCATTATCACTGCTTACGGCACACACGATACAGAGGCAGCGGCAAAAGAAAAAGGGGCTTACGGCTATGTTGAGAAGCCCGAAATTATCGACAAGATCAAGAACTTGTTAAAAAGTATGCGTTTTAACAACTCCAATCATCAAATACCACACTGATTCAAATCCCCCCATCCCCATCTGCTACAGGGGGGGATTGAGGGGTGATTGGAAATAATTTATAGAGAAAGGAGGTGAAAGGTTGATTTTCTCTCCCGGATCATTGGGAGGTAGATTCTAAAAATAGGAGGTAAGGAAATGAGGAATTCGAAACTGCTTTTTATTGGAATTGGGCTTCTAATGGGAGTCCTCGTCATCTCGCTATACACCAGCAAGTCGCAGGCCGGAATCGCAGGCACACCTCACGATCTAAGTGGTAGGGGATGGGGGACGAATCAGATCTGCGTTTTCTGCCATACGCCCCACAATTCAGCTTCTGGCGTGAATCAGATCGTACCTCTCTGGAACCATGGGACAACCGCAGCCACGTTTACCCTCTATTCAAGTCCGTCGCTCAATGCAGTTCCTGGCCAACCCGCTGGTAATTCAAAGTCTTGCCTCTCGTGCCATGATGGTACAGTGGCAATAGATACTTATGGAACCCGGACAGGTACCAACTTTGTATCAGGAAGTGCGCTGCTTGGTACGGATCTGTCCAATGACCATCCGATCTCTTTCACCTACGATGCAGCACTGGCATCTGCGGATGGCGGTTTAGTTACACCAGTAGACGCAACTAAGGTTGTTACTGGCATTCCACTTTATGGTGGGAAACTCGAGTGTGCTTCCTGTCACAACGCGCATGATAATGCAAATGGAGATTTCCTGCGTAACACGAATGCTGGAAGTGCTCTCTGCTTCAAGTGTCACAATAAGTAAGTTGGAACCACCTAAGGATTCCTGAGGCCCTTGAGTTCTAATCCCCCAGAGTTGGAAATTATTCCAACTGAACGGGGGCCTCTAATTCTTAAAATTAAATCCCCCCATCCCCCCTTTGGTAAGGGGGGGTGAAGGGGGATTATCAATTTTGAGGGAAATAGGGAAATGTTGATGAGCAGATTTATGAAAAGAATTTTATTGGTCTTATTTTTATTAATTACTCTATGGGGATGCGCTACTGTTCCTGAAAAAAAAGAAGTCCGTCCCTCCATTTTCTATCCGCCCTTGCCTAACCCCCCTCGGATTCAGTACCTGGCAAGCTTTTCCTCTGCGAGCGACGTGGGGGAACGCCGAGGTGGCTTTGCAGAATTTATCGCGGGGAAAGACCCAAAGGAGAAGTACGCTGTTAAAAAGCCATACGGTGTCGCCATTTCAGAAGGGAAGATCTACGTGGTAGACACGAGCGGGCCTGGCTATGCAGTATTCGACCTGAAGAGCAAGAAGTTAAATAGTGTTTCAGGCTCAGGGTCAGGGAGAATGAGAAAGCCCATCAATATCACCATCGACAGGGACGGTACCAAGTATGTTACGGACACCGGATTGAACCAGGTCTTAGCTTTCGATAAAGATGACAATTTTATCCGGGCTTATGGAGTCAAAGACCAATTCAAGCCCGCTGGCGTTGCTGTCTCAGGCAATCGCCTCTATGTTTCCGATCTGAAGAATCATGAGATCCAAGTGCTCGACAAAGCCTCAGGAAAATTGCTTTTCAAGTTCGGCAAGACCGGGAAAAACGAAGGTGAACTCTACTATCCAACCAACATGGTGATAGCCCCGGATGGCCACCTCTATGTTACGGAGATAGGAAATTTCCGCATTCAGAAGTTCACCCTCGATGGAAAGTCCATCCGTGTTTATGGCGAAATCGGTGATCGGCCCGGTCAGTTTGCAAGGCCAAAGGGCGTGGCGGTTGATCGCGAGGGGAATATCTATGCGGTGGATGCCGCCTTCGAGAACATCCAGATTTTCAATCAGGAGGGGAAATTGATGCTCTTCTTCGGACAGCCGGGTGGCAACCGGGAGGACATCAATCTTCCAACAGCCATGGTCATTGACTATGAAAACGCTTCCCTTTTCCAGCAGTACGCCGACCCGAAGTTCAAGTTAGAGTATGTTATCCTTGTTGCCAGCCAGTTTGGAAGAAGCAAGGTGAATGTATTCGGCTTTGGCAAAATGGAAGGGATGGATTATGCCGTCATGGAGTCGGCTAAAGAAAAGAAATAAATTTATATCAATTTTGGCTTTTTGAAATAACCTCCAAAAATCCCTCCCAGTCTACTTTTTCAAAGGGATTTGAAGTATTTCCCTCTTTAGAAAAGGGGGAGGGGGATTTGGAAACTATTTTCCAAATAATAACATGCCCGAGTGGTGCCAATTACGATGGGTATATGGATTCGACATCGCCCATTTGTCATTTTTTTTCTTCTTTTCACTTTCCTCTGGATTTTGACGGGTTGTGACAAAAACGCCCGGTATGGAGTCCTCAATTTCTTCTTCGACGGGGTTCCTCACCCCGATGAACAACTAAAAAAAGAAGAACCTGCCTCAGCTAAAACAGCTAAGGCGGGACAGCTGAAAAGAGCGGAACTACCTCCAGAAACCCCTCGATATAAGCATCCGCCCGCCGAAGGAAAAGACGACTGTTCCTTCTGCCATGGGTCTATAAGTCGTATCGTTATCCCACCCAAAGATATATGCTTGAAATGCCATGAACACTTAAAAGAAAAACGACCTTTCATCCACGGACCTGCTGCAGTGGATTGCGTTGTCTGCCATAATGTCCACGAGAGCGAGACGAAGACGCTTTTAAGAAAAATCGGAAACATTCTTTGCTTTGATTGCCATAGCAAAGAGGAGATTCAGAAAGCAGATCCTCACAAAGAGTTGAAAGAGGAAGAATTGGTTTGTCTCTCCTGCCATGACCCCCATGGTGGAAAAGATAAGTTTTTCTTGAAATGAATGAAGGGGCAGAGATCAAAAAGGATTTGATGAATCGGAGACATGGGGAGACCAAAAGGGTATCAACAATTAAATCTTTTCTATCTTTTCATTTTTATGATTTCTTTCTTCTATCCAAATCATCACGCATATGCCCAGCGTGTCTATGGCATTGAAGAGGAGGAAGTCCGTCCTTTTACTCTCCGTGAATTGAGCGGAGCCCTGGATTTTAGACTTGAATATGAGGATGATAAGGTAAAGAGTATTGGAGAACCTTTTCAACAGAAGCGAACCCGTTTGGAAGAACGCTTGGACATCAAGAGCCGGGGTTCGATCTATCACCCAAACCTTTTAGAATTTAACATCAATACCTCTTTCGGCTTAGGGCAGGAATGGCTACGTGGAGATTTCAAGGATTATAACAACCTATTCCCATATGAATACGGCATCAATCTCAATTTTCTTCGACAGAAAGCTATCAACTTCAACCTTTTTGCTAATCGATCATCGGATCAAATAAGTCGGCAATTCTTTGAGCCGATTAATATCGAATCTGAATCATATGGGGGAGTTTTTAGGTATCAGAATAAACTTTTTCCAATGACCTTGATTTTACAGAGCCAGAGCACAAAAGAGGATTCCCGGGATTATAGAAGAGACCGAATAGAAAGAACCGCGGATTTAAGAATTTCGAATAAACTGGATGATCTCCTGAAAAGTGAATTCAAATATATTTATAAGGATCTGGTCGAGAATAATCCAACGAAACAGGAGGTAACCAGTCACGACTTTAGTCTATATGATACATTGGATTACGACAACATCCATGGGAACTCAAACATTTCGTATCTTAAAACATTGGGGGCTCTGAAACAGGATCAGTACCGGGTCCTTGAAAATTTTTACATAGACCATTCGAAGACATTTTCAACCCTTTACAACTACAATTTCTCCCGTTTTGTCACCGAAAACTTTGGGTCCAATGTGAGCCAGGGAAGTTTTGGGTTTAGGCACAAACTTTACGAGAGCCTCATCACAGAGGTAAGGGAAGAGATCGGTTGGACGGGTGCGACCGATTTGAAGGAGTTCTACCATGGTCCAAATGTCTCTCTTTCCTACAGAAAAAATGTCCCTGGCGGAGTCTTCTCAGGCGGATACAATTTCCTTTACCGCAAAACAAAAAGGGAAGCAGCGGCCGGAGTCATTAGGATATTTGGAGAGCGGATCGTTCTCTCCGATGCCCAGAGGACATTTCTTGCCAATCCCAATGTGATTTTCAGTTCTGTGGTCGTCAGAGATGTATTCGGAGTGATTTTAACATTGGATGTCGATTATCGGCTCATCACCAGTGGCATATCCACTGAGATCCAACGCGTGGGCCTTCCAGACAATACCCCTGTTCTTGTCGATTACGATTTTTCGGTTACTCCGTTGCTCAAATATGATACCGTGAGTAATGGTATTAATCTTCGATATGACTATAAACAGCTTTTTTCTTTGTACTATAATTACCTCAATACACAATATATAAATGTGTCTCAAGATCGTACTTCGCCCACGCCGAGCACGTTGTCAAATATATTGAAGAGTCTTTATGGGGCCGAATTGAAGTGGCGGTGGTTTAACTTTGTGGCCGAATATGAAGATGACGATTCTGATCTCATTCCTTTTACAGCGTGGAGGGTTCGCGGAAATTTCAACATCTCCCTCACCGACTATTCCTTATTTGGCCTTAACGCCAGTCACAGCCAAACGAACTATAAAAAGGAAAAAAAGACGGTGAGGCTTAATATTATTGATGCTTTCCTTAGGCTGCGTCTCAATTCCTTTCTCGATGCTACACTGGGGCCGGGGTATCTGAGGGAGAAGAGTAGAGATATTGACACTCGTGTCTGGAAAATTAAAGGAGATTTAAGGAGCCAATTCCGATCGATCGAAATGAGACTCGAATCGGAATATTTAAATCGACGCGAATTAACACAGACCCGGAATGAATTTTTGATTAAATTCAAATTGATTCGGTACTTCAATATTTTCTAACCCCTTACCCCTCCCCCTTGATGGGGGGAGGGAAAGGGTGGGGTGTAAGAGGAGGTTTTTGTGTTATTTTCGAATAAAAAAATGAAAACATTCAGGATTATCCTTCCATTAGTTTTCGGATTTCTTTTAATAATGGCCCCGGGTTGCGGAAAGCCAGCACCTACCCCTATTCAAAATTCAACACCATCTCTCGTGTGGCCCCTTCCTCCTGAGAAGCCGCGAATCCAATATCTCTATTCTATTTCCAAACCAGAAGATATTGGTATTTCACCATCATTTTTTGAGAAGGCAGTGGGATTCCTCGCAGGGAAGAAGGCGACCCGGCAGATGGTGAGACCCTTTGGAACCTATTTCAGCCGGAGCGAGATACTTTATGTAACGGACCCGGGGATCGGAGTGGTCCACCAGTTCGATATGAAGAATCAGCGATACAATCAAATCAGTAAGCACGGAAAGAAGAACCTCGTTTCACCCATTGGAGTTACAATGGATGAGTCAGGGGTCCTATACGTCTCCGATTCCATTTTAAGGAAAGTTTTTGTATTCGGCCCGAAGGGTGAACCTATGAGAGAAATCGGAGGAAAGGAATGGTTCAGCCGGCCGACAGGCATTGCCATTTATCCATCGCTAAAAAGACTCTATGTCGTTGAGACAGCGGACCATGCCATCCGGGTTTTCGATCTCCAGGGGAAATTTCTCTTCAGCTTTGGTCAGAGGGGTGAAGAGAAAGGAGAATTTAATTTTCCAACCTCTCTGGCCATAGACCAGAACGGGGATTTATACGTAAACGATTCATTAAATTATCGAATCCAGGTTTTTAATCCCAATGGGAGATTTATATCAATGTTTGGGAGACACGGGGATGGAATGGGTGAGTTCTCGAATCCGAAAGGGATAGCAGGGGATTCAGAGGGTCACATCTATGTGGCGGACGCCATCTTCGACACGGTTCAAATTTTCAATGGGGAAGGGAGGCTTCTTCTCTATTTTGGTGAGGCGGGGCAAGGGCCAGGAGAATTCTGGATACCTTCATCGGTCTTTATTGATCGGAAGAATCGAATCTTTGTCGCTGACTCCTACAACCAACGGGTGCAGGTGTTCAAGTTTCTTGGAGGGAATTAGGGCATGAAGAAGAGAACGATTGGGACCATAATCATACTGGTATTTCTCTTTTTTCATAGAGGAGCTGAGGCGAGAAGCATCGTTCTTAGCAAACATAATCTTTCTGTCTCCGGCCCTGGTACGGTAAAAGCGACCGTTGAGAAGCCGGTCTGTGAATTCTGCCACACCCCTCATCATGCTGGCCAGGCTCAACCTTTGTGGAATAAGGATATACCTGAGATCCTCTATACAACTTATCAGAGTTCGACACTGAAAGCTGCGATCGGCCAACCCAATGGAGCCTCAAAACTTTGCCTCTCCTGCCATGATGGAACGATTGCTTTGGGGTTGGTCCGAAGTGAAAGCCAGATTATTCCCTTTGCAGGGGGAGTAGTTACGATGCCTGCTGGCAGAACGAATTTAGGCATCGATCTATCGGATGACCATCCCATCTCATTTGTTTATGATAGCGCCTTGGCTTCTCGAAATGGTCAGTTGGAATATCCATCCAATTTGAGAAGTCCGGTAAAGCTCGATCGATTCGGTCAGCTCCAATGTACCAGTTGCCACAGCCCCCACGACGACCAGTATGGAAAATTCCTGGTGATGGAGAATATCTCTTCAGATCTCTGCATCACTTGTCACAAGAAAAATTACTGGTCCATGAGCTCCCATCGCAGCTCGACTAAGACATGGAATGGTGCGAACCCAAATCCATGGCCTCACACTTCCTACACGACGGTTTCAACCAATGGATGTGAGAATTGCCATCGGCCCCATACTGCGGGAGGAAGGGAAAGGTTGTTGAATTATGACGTGGAGGAGGAGAATTGTTTTCCCTGTCATAATGGTAACGTGGCATCGAAGAATGTGAAAGAGGAATTCAATAAAACTTACCGACATCCTATCGAAAGCACCAAAGGTGTTCATAAACCGACGGAGGATCCAT
>JBFMAE010000085.1:0-22084 GCA_040756085.1 Thermodesulfobacteriota bacterium
GAGCCTGCCTGCCGCAGGCAGGGATGACCAGGCCGAGGATTCTTCCGATACCGGGAAAGGATCGGATGCGGAAGTAAGAATCTGGATCATGAATCTTGGCGATCAGGGAGATTTCGTGTTCCAGGTGGGGAAGGAGATCATCATAATAGTCTAAGAGCTTGAGGTCGAGTTCAATGCTCTTTTTGACGCTCTCATCGGGGAATCTTTCGGCTACCCCCTCTCGGTTTGCTTTATAGGCGATTTTCTTTCCTATGTCTGGGAGATTGTATTGGTAATTGGTATTTTGCCTGCCTGCCGCAGGCAGGGATATGGGCCAGCAGTTCAGCTCTTTTGCGAGTCAGATGCATTCTTCGACGGAGCAGGTCACGGGTGGAGCGCATCTCTTGGGGATAGACATAGGCCATGGGGATCATCCCTCCTCTGAGTAGTACGGCGATCTTAAAGACCTAGGTGTCAGGTCTACACTATTGATAAGAGTATCTGAATTTAGTAGTATGAAGCGTTATGGCAAGGCCTCTGAGGATTGAGTATCCCGGTGCATTTTATCATATCACCTCTCGTGGAAATGAGCGGAGGCCTATCTTTAGAACCAAAGGGGATTATGAGAGATTCATTGGCTATCTGGAATCAGCGACCGAAAGGTACGGAGCCCAGATTCATTGTTTCTGTCTGATGCCAAATCACTACCATTTACTGTTGGAAACCCAAAGAGGTAATCTCCAGGCTATTCTTCATCACCTGAACACTGCTTATACCAACTACTTTAACAGAAAGACAGGGAGGGTGGGCCATCTTTTCCAAGGGCGATACAGAGCCATCCTGGTAGAAAAGGACAGCTATGCCTTGGAACTTTCCCGTTATATTCATCTAAACCCGGTAAGGGCAAAGCTTGTGGATCGTCCCTCCCGCTACCCATGGAGCAGTTATTTGGCATATACTGGGAAGGCCCAGGGATGGGATTGGCTCCGGATCGATTTCATATTAGATCAGATGGGTTTGAATAGGAGACGTGCTCAGGGGAGGTACAGGGGGTATGTAAAGGATGGGATAGAAAAGGGAAGTCCAGATCCTTTGAAAAATGTAGCCGCTTCAACCCTCTTGGGTTCAGAAAAGTTTATCAACTGGGTGAGGGAGAAGTGGATTGATAGGGTGGCTTCCCATCGCGATCTTCCTGCCTTGCGGAAGCTTTCCTTGAGACCGGAGTTTGGGGCCATTTTAAAGGAGTCAGAGAGCAGGTTTGGAAGGGGAACCACCGAGTCGAGGAGAGTAGCGATGTATCTCTGCCATCGTCTGAGCGGGAGGCCTTTGGAAGAGATAGGGGACTTTTTTGGTGAGATCAGTTCATCAGGCGTAAGCCAAAACACGCGCCGCCTTGAGAAGGTCTTAGAAAAGGATGAGAAATTGAGCGAGGAAGTGTCGAATCTCAAAAAGAAACTGAGTCAATAGTGTAGACCTGACACCATAATCATTTTTGGGTTTTTATGAAGAGGAGGAGCAGAACGAAACTGCTCGCTTTGATCATTGCCATCATGAAGCAGGATTCCATTAGCCCCAGAATGGGCAGGAGAAGAACGCCTCCAAAGAGCCCTCCGAAGAAGCCCCCCAAAAGATCTGCTCCGTAGAGCATGCCTGCGGCATGGCCGAGGAACCCTTCGCCCGGTGAGGTGCCCAGATAGATCTTGGTTGCCAGTGGAAACTGAAGCCCGATTAACACACCGGAGAGAAAGGACATCGTTAAAAAGACTGCATAAAGAAGGAAGTAAATGGCGGTTTTCTCAAGATGATAGGATGGGATGGAAAATACAAAAGGGAGAATAAGAGAAAAGCAGATGATGCAGAATTCTATGATTAGGAAGAGACGGGACTCTTTTTTAATTCTATCCAAATGTTGAGTGATGTAAAAACTACTGAAGGCAACACCTACCATGAAAATGGTGACCAGAAGGCCAATCTGGTGATAAAGATACCCATAAAGGGTCTGGAAGGTGAAGATGATAGCCAGGTCGAATATCATTCCTGTGAAACCAGATGTGAATATGGCGTAAGGAAGAGATTGTCTCGAAGTCTGTGGTCTTTTTATGAAAATGATTGCCAAGATAAAAGTCAAAATAGCTGTCAGGGCTAAGGCCCGTATGAGGCTTAATCGCTCAATCCATTTAAATATCACTCCGAGATAGGGGGAGAAGAGGGCGTTCCAGTAGGATAGATTAAAGAAGACACCGAGGGGATGAAAATCGGAATTGATATGGATCTTTCTTCCCTCCATCGATTTTGAAAACCATTTCAACCATCGTTCATGAAGCCTGTATTCGATGTAGCCTTTGGTGAATAGATGGGTCTGTATTTTCCGCTCCTCAAGCCGTTGGATCACCCCTGGGGCGTTTATCTTTAACAGCCGATCGGAGTCTGAGGCCAGGTAAAGATTGGTATCGCCGGGGATGATTCTTAAATACGAAAATACCTTTTTTAAGGTTTCCGAGATACACCCATTCAGATCTCTTAGTTCTGGACTGATATAGGTCAGCGAGCCAGGGAGGGTCAAAACAATGATCCCACCTGGATTCATCTTCTCTTGGGCAGTGGTGAAAAATTCAGAGGTGAAGAGTCGATTGGTTTGCAGCTCCTGAGGCGAAGAAAGTCCAATGAAAATGATATCGAATCGATCCTGGGTCCTTTTGACGAAGAATCGTCCATCGGTATAGTGAATCTTTACCCTTTCATCGGAGAGCTCGGATTGGGTTAATGGGGTTGAAAATTGCCTAATCAATCGAAGGAGGAGGGGATCGAGCTCAATATAATCCACTCGTTTCACCGGATATTTGAGGATTTCATGAATCATCCCTCCTGCTCCTCCGCTGAGGATGAGCACGGATCGGGGTTTTTCGTGGATGAGCATCGGGAAGTGGACAAAGTCTTCGATGGATGCAATATCAGGAACCGGGGTGGTAATGGATGGAACACCGTCAGTAAAAAAGGTAAACTGCTCGCCTTTTTTCGTCACCGTAATATTTCCATAGATCGAGTTTTCGTTGTGGATAACATTTAACCCTCTCCACTGAGATCGGATGGAAGAGAAGTGAATCTCCTTCGATACCGGAGTCAAAAGCATAGTGACGAAAAGGAGGGCAAGAAGGATTGATAGGCCCCAGAGACCATGGCTAAGGTGAAAAACGGGCACCCTATTTTTTGTCCAGAGTAGAAATATCGAGATGAGTGCATTCACGAAGGAGACCGCAAAAGCGATCTCAAAAGAATTGAGATATTGAATCAGCAAGAAAGTGATAAGTGCCCCCCCGATAATGGATCCGATGGTTTCGAGAACATAGACCTTTCCAACGGAAGAGGCATCTTCTCGGATATATCGGGAATAGAGTTTACACCCATAAGTAAAAAGGGCACCGTGGGAAAGAGCAACAGGCAGGAGGATCAGGAAGGAGGAGGAGAAGATCGGGGCAAATCCCACTGCTTCTCCAGGTGTGGTGAGAAGAATATTTTTGAATATTCGGGAAAAGTAAATGGCAAGAGGAAAGGCCATGGAAAAAATCAATTGAAAAAGAACATAGAATTCTATCTTCCTTTCCGTCCTTTCAACCGTTTTGCCGATCAAGAAGGAACCAGCCGCCTCGAGGATGAGCCAGTTGGCGAGGATGACCCCGAGGGTGAGTTCGTTGCCGTAAAAAGAGACGAGGAGTTCTCTCAGCAGGACGATCTGGGCAATAATGCCGCTCGCCCCCATGATGAGAAGAGAGGTCTTGAGTGATAACATTGCCATATAAACAAATGAAATTAGAATTCCAATTACCAAATTCCAATATCCAAATAATCACCAATGACCAAATTAGAATAACCAAATACTAACGATTCAAGAAGTTTGTATATTGGTCATTGGAATTTATTTGGTTATTGGTGCTTGCCTGCCTGCGGTAGGCAGGGAATTTGGTTATTATCATGCATCGTAATCATCCACTTTATAATTTAGAGTAGCAGAAAAGCAATCAGATGGTCAATGAATGGGAAATATCTGGGGATCGATTTTTATACGACGAGGTATTTCTTGACGATCTCCTCATTCTGCCAGATCTCTTCCATGATTCCTTGATACTGGATCATACCTTTTTCCAAAATATAGCCCCGATCAGAAGTCTTTCGGCAAAATTTGAGATTCTGGTCTGCCAGAAGGATGGTCACTCCCTCGCTTCGGATGCGGCTGATCACTTCGGTCAGATTTTGAACGATCAAAGGCGCAAGCCCTTCCGAAGGTTCATCCAGGAGGATGAGGTCCGGATTCTTCATCAACGCCCGGCCGATGGCAAGCATCTTCTGTTCCCCGCCGCTGAGATGGTGGCCCTTGCGGTTTTTTAAATCGATGAAGGCAGGGAAGAGATCATAGATTTTTTCAAAGGTCCACTGGGTCTTGCCTTTTTTTGACAACCGGCGAGCCAGTTCAAGATTTTCAAAGAGGGTGAGGTCGGAGAAAATTCTCCGGTCATCAGGCATATATCCGATTCCCATACGGGCGATCTGGAAGGGGAGCTTACCTGCGATATTGACATCATGGAAAAGAATCTTGCCGAATCGTGGAGGCGCAAGCCCCATGATAGAACGGAGAGTGGTCGTCTTTCCCACGCCATTCCTCCCCAGGAGGCAGACCACCTCGCCTTCACGAATCGATAGCGAGACCCCTTGCAGGACATGGCTCTGGCCGTAGAAGGTGTCAATCCGGTCGACCTTGAGAATAAAACGGATGGGTTCAGCCGTCATTCTTTCTCCCAGAGGATTTCCTCGCCCAGGTAGACCTTCCGTACATTCTCGTTTTGTTTAATCTCTTCGGGTTCTCCATCGGCCAGGATCTGGCCTCGATGCAGAACGACAATCCTGTCCGAAAGGGAAAAGACGATGTCCATATCGTGTTCCACGATCACGAAGGTGGATTGTCGTTCTCGAGACAACCTCCGAATATTTTCCAATACCTTCACCCTCTCCACGGGGTTCATTCCCGCTGTAGGTTCATCGAGGAAGAGGAGTTTAGGCTCGGGGGCCATGGCCAGACCCATCTCAAGTAACCGTTGATCTCCATGCGACAATGTCCCAGCGAGGAGATCTTTTTTACCCCCCAGGCCGATCTCACTTAGCAATTTTTCAACTCTTTGATTCACATCGCTATGGCGGTTTACGGGTTTGAAGAAACTCAGACTACGATTTAAGAGGGAGAGCATCGGAATCTGAAGATTTTCAAAGACGGTGAGCTTGGGGAATATATTCATAATCTGGAATGAACGGCAGATTCCCTTCTTGACCCTTTTATGAATGGGAAGGTGGGTAATCTCTTCATTATAGAAAAAGACCTTTCCTGAATCCGCCAGAATGTTTCCGGTGAGGAGATTGATGAGGGTCGTTTTGCCCGCTCCATTGGGCCCGATGATGGAGGTGAGCACTCCTTCTTCAATGCGGAGGTCGATGTCATCGGCTGCACCGACCACGCCAAAATATTTTCTGAGTTTCTCCGTCCTGAGAAGTTCCGCCATTTAGGAGTACCTTAATTCCTAAAAGTCTCCTCTCCCCTAGGAGACTGTGTCGCAATTAGGGGGAGGGGAACGATGAGATAACAAAGGCCAGATTTGTTCGGTAAAGAAAATCACGACCCCTCCGCGAAAGGCCAGAACCAGAAAGACGACGATGGAGCCAAACCAGATCAACCAGTAATGAGTAAACCTGACAATGATGTCTTTGATCAGATAGAAGAGAACGGATCCCACAATGGGCCCGGAAAAGGTATGGATGCCTCCGAGGAGGGTGACCAGCACGGGTTCAGCAGAGTGTGTCCAGTGGGCGAGCGGTGGAGTGACGGTGCTCTCTAAGGGTGGCAAGAGTGAACCGGCAAGACCCGCATACAACCCAGCAATGGTGAAGGAGAGAAGACGATAGTTCCTTATCGAAATGCCTGCAAAGGCGACCCGGTTTTCACTATCCCGAATTCCCTTTAATGTGAGGCCAAATGGAGAGTTCACGATGCGGTAGAGAATGAAAATGGCGATTAATGAGACCACTAAAACGAAATAATAATAATTCCCCATCGGGTTCATATTTACACTGAGAATTCCCGGGATCTCAAAAGGAGCCCTCGGAATCCCCACTAATCCATCATCGCCACCGGTCACCTCCCGCCATTTCCATGCCAAGGAGTAAATCATCATCCCGAAGGAGAGGGTCAGCATGGAAAAGTAGATTCGGGTGTGACGGACGCAGAGATAACCTAAGATCAGGGCCGCTATACCCCCGGCGGCAATCCCGGCAGCCACGCCCAGCAGAAGGGACGGGATGATGAGAAGGATTTTGGCTGAGGCATAGGCACCCATCGCAAAGAATCCTGCCTGGCCAAAAGAGAGTAAACCGGTATAACCCAGAAGAAGGTTGAAGCCCAGAGCAAACACTGATAGAAGGAGGATATGGATTGTCATATAGAGGATATATTTCCCCGAAAAGGCAGGAAGGAGGAAGAGAAATAGGATCAATGCTATGAGGAGAAGAGGTTTAAGTTTCATAAAAGTATCAATGCAAAATTAGGATTGCAAAATTAGCAATTAGCACCCCCACCCATCCCTCCCCCCTTGACGGGGAGGATGAGCCTGCCCGCCGAACAAGTTCTTTGGCAGGCGGGGGAAGATGATTATTTCCCAAAGAGTCCTTCCGGTTTTACCAACAGAACGATTGTCATGATGACAAAGATGATGAATAGTTCCAGGATGGGGAAGAGCAGGATTCCGAAGGCCGTGAGGATGCCTACGATCAGGGCTCCCACAAATGCCCCTTTTAAATTTCCCAGTCCGCCAATCACGGTGATGACAAAGGCCTGAATGATCATGGCCGTACCGATTCCCGGGGCAACCACACGAACAGGGGTTCCCAGGGCCCCACCCAGCGCGGCCAGCATGGCTGAAAAAACGAACACCGTGGTGAAGAGAACGGGAATATTGATTCCAATGGCACTCGCCATCTCGCGGTCCGATGCGGAGGCCCGAATCATCCGTCCCCACCATGTCTTCTCCAGAATGAGCCAGAGGATAAAGGCCACGGCCAAACCAGCAAAGATAATGAAGAGATTGTAGATTGGGAAAGGCCTGCTCAACACGGAGAGATTCCCCTCAAAAAAACGAGGCATGGGAGGTATCATGGCCACGCCACCCCAGACCATTTTTACCAAATCATCGAAGATCAGAATAAAGCCGAAGGTCAGGATCAATTGATAAGGAAGGTCGATATCATAGATATGACGAATAAATAAGCGTTCAAGGATCGCCCCGATGATACCCACACTGGCGAGGCTGAGAGCAATAGATAGAAAAAAATTGATACCCAGTTTTCCATAAAAAGTGAAAGCGGCATAAGCACCCAGCATGAAAAGACTACCATGAGCGAAATTTAATACACCGAGGACTCCGAAGACGAGGGTTAGTCCAGCAGAAAGAAGCCAGAGGTACATGGCAAGGCTTAAACCGATGAGACATTGAAAAAGTAATTTTTCAACCATATGTTACAAATACTTTTAATCCCCCCTTTGTTAAAGGGAGGCAAAGGGGGGATTAAAAGATAATGACCGATTGGTACTAACTGTCTATTTCGCTAAAGTAATTGGTGTAAATGGTGGGTGACGATAATAATCTTTTGCCGGAATTACCCTTAAATCACCCAAAATGGGTAGGGGATAGTCCGGACTTTTGATCACTTTTCCTCCCGGGACATTATAGACAGCCTGATGGTCCTCCGGCCTGAAGTATCTTTTGCCAGCCGGAGTCATAATTTCCATTCCCTCTATTGCACCGATCACCTTGGCTGTTTCTAAAGATTTTGCCTTTTCCACAGCTGCTTTGATGACATAAATTGAGGAGTAACACGTTTCAGCGGAATAATTTGGATATCTGCCCCATCTCTTTAAGAATTTATCCACGAAAGCCTTATTTTCAGGGGTGACTGGGTAATTATGGATATACCGAGCAGAAGCCCACAACTTCCCCTTAAACTTATCTGCATCTACTTCCCTTGCTATCCCTTGAAGGACATCCACAGAACCACCCATACATTGCCACCAGGCATGAACTTTATCAAAGACACCGAGTGTAAGGGCTTGACGAATAAGTGTGACCCCTTCCCCAGCCCATTTAGTCGTATGAATCGCATCGGGTTTTTCAGCCATCACCGCAGAGATATGGGGCGAAAAATCCATGGTCCAGAAAGGAGCCCAAGCGATCGAAACAAATTCCACATCAGGACGATGTTTTTTCATCACCTCTTTAAAGGTGTTCCAAGCTACGTATCCATATTCATAATCTTCGTGAATGCCTGCCCATCTTTTGATCTCCGGGAAATCTTTCATAATCAAAGCTGGCAAGATCCCATCCTGATAGGTTGGAACAGAGATACGAAAGATTTGTTTTATCTTTTTCTCGAAAACAAGCTCCTCCGTAAGTCTATGAGTTGAGGCGTGGCAGAAGATGCATATACGGTTGAGTTCAGGTAGGACTGGACCCACTGCCATGGCACATCCGCTCGAGTCCACACCAAATAGAAAATCGGCTCCCCAATCCGTGACAAGGTATCTTGCATTTTTAACAGCGGTGGCTGGCTTTAATTCTTCGTCCATGAATTTCAGTTCAAGTTTTCGCTTTAAGATACCGCCTTTTGCATTGATTTCTTCAATCGCCAGCATTGATCCAGCCATCATCTGCCAGCCGTAATCGGCATGGGCTCCTGATACGGCGCCCTGCCCACCAATCTTAATTGGCCCCGCTGCCTTCTTAGCCTGGCCATAAGTTAATCGATAACCGCCCAACCCAGTTCCCAGGGCCACACCGCCTAAGGCCGCATTTTTTAAAAATTTCCTTCTTGTGATCTTCTTAGCCATCGTTTATCCCTCCTTTCCCGTGCATCGAAGCCCCACCCCAAAAGCCAAGGGCTTCTGATTGCCTAAGGATATAAAAAAATTATCAAATTGCGTTGGCTTTGTCAATTTAAAAGATGGAGAGGGAAGCATCTTTTTTTCGTGATAACTATTATATCCGCCCCCTCACCGTCCCCTCTCCCCTTGGAGACTGTGTCGCAATAGAAAGTTGGCAGAAAATAAAAGCCCATCCTTTGGGGTATAGAAATCGGCCAAGGGATAGAGAGGCGGCTAAGGGAGCTTTAGAGCGGGACCTTTTACCGAATGAATTCATACTCTTGCTTACCATACAAACATCATTCTCAACCACCTGGACTGTTACCCATAACCTTCAAAGAACCGCAATTCTAAAGCTTCCGAAGCTGGCTCTCTGTCCCTCTCCCGCTATTACGACACAGTCTCTTGGGGGAGAGGGGATGGGGGTGATAAGTAGCTTATTATCACGGATTTGAAGATGCTTACTCATTCTTATAGATTAAGTTTAATCAATTCCTACTATGCGTTTCGCCCAGCGTTTCTTCTGTTCAAGGTTTCCCAGTCGGCCATACATGACTTTTTGGGTTTGAGGGGATCCTGCACCATGCATCGACTCGACCAAGGCTGTCCCTCCACTCATATTTTCGATGAGCCTGAGAATCTTCATACGGGCTTCAACAGGAATCCCCTTGGCACCCGCTAAGTATTTTTTCACATAACGACCCACTTCGCTGCTCTCCAAATCCCCTTGAAAGGGCATGGTGGCAACGATTCCCCCAGCGATATCATGGGCGAGGCGGGCAATTTCATAAATGTTACGTGTCACATTATGCTTTGTTGTATTGGCTAAAAGGGGATCCGGATAATAAGCTCCAGAAGGAGTCTTGTATCCCATGGCTGAGCAGGCCACAGATCCAGAATAGATTGTTTCTGCCAGGTGAATCATCTCAGCCAGTTTTTCTTTAATGTGGGAAGCGTTAACTGTTCCTTGATACTCTGCGGCCAATGCCGTGGCTCCAACCAAAACATCTGAGACCCCTCCCTTGCAACCCCCATAGTTCTGTCGATGCAGGGTGGCAAACCGTTCCACCAATAATCCCACCCTTTCAGTTTCGCCGCAGAGAAAAACCCTTTCCCAAGGAACGAAGACATCTTCGAAGATGATGAGGGCTTCTCCTCCGACAAGTCCGTATGGGTTGCCGATATCGATCCCTTCCTCGAACTTGCGTTCTTCATTGGTCTGACGGCCAAATATAAGGATCACTCCAGGTGCATTCAGAGGTAAGGCACAAGACAAGGCATAATCTTTTTCGTCTTCTTTCATTGCCTGAGTAGGCATGATTAAAATCTCGTGGGAATTGACTCCACCTGTCATATGGGCCTTGGCTCCCCGGATGACAATTCCATCGGATCGTCGTTCTACAACATGGGTGAAAAGGTCAGGATCTTCCTGTCTGCTTGGAGGAAGGGACCGGTCGCCTTTAGGATCGGTCATCCCGCCCACCACCATCACATTACTTTCCTGGACGTGGATCAGATACTTCTTAAATCGTTCAAAGTAGTCCGTTTTATATTTTTGATCGACATCATAGGTCGTCATGTAAACGGCATTCAAGGCATCGAATCCCACGCACCGTTGAAAGCATGAGCCCGTTTCATGGGCAATGAGACGAAGCATTTGAACCTTTTTAATGAGGTCATCCACACTTTGATGAATGTGAGTGAATCGGTTGATCTTCTTACCAGTCAGGTGAGAAGTGGCCGTCATCAAGTCCTCATGCTCCGGACGCAGAGCAAGCTCGTAGGTGAGGGCAGCAGAATTGATATGGGGTCGAAGGGCAGGATGCTCTACCACATCCTCTACCTGCCTTCCATTGTAGTAGACCACATGATGGAGTTCCTTAAGGCTTTGGATATAGTCCTCTTTAGTGACAATTCGCTTCATTTTTTTCTCCTTCGAAAATTAATTTTCGATTCTGTGATTCCCGTGAAACCTGTTCCTGACAGGTTCAGGAAACGGGAATCCAGGCATGGGGATCAAAAAAATTTGGATTCCTGCTTCCCTGCCTACCGCAGACCCTGAACCTAACATGGTACAGGGCAGGCAGGCGCAGGAATGACAAAAAACTCAATAGACTGCAGGTTTGATAAATCAAGCCACTACATAGTCGGAATATAATTTTAGCCTATAGGGCGAGCCATCCTCCATCCACGAAGATGGTTTGGCCGGTGATATAACTCGATGCCTCAGAGGCAAGATAGAGGGCAGCTCCGACAATCTCCTCGGGCTTGCCAAACCTTCCCATTGGAGTTTTTCGAAGGAGATCTTCAGAAATAATCTTTGACTCCCTCATCCCCTTGGTCAATTCGGTTTCGAGGTATGCAGGGCCGATCGCATTGACTTGGATGTTATACCTAGCCCATTCAATGGCCAAAACTTTGGTCATTTGAATAATGCCTCCTTTTGTAGTGCAATAAGCAATTTGCCTCGGAAATGCTACCACTCCCCCCACAGAGGCCATATTGATGATTTTACCTCCCCCTTGTTTCATCATCACCCTTCCAACTGCCTGACAGAAGAGAAAGGTTCCGGTGAGATTAACCCTCACGATCTCCTCCCATTCCTGGAGGGTTGTCTCTTCGGCCTTTTTCAGGATGGGGCTAATACCCGCATTGTTGAGGAGGATATCGATTTTTGGAAAAACCTTCTGGGCAGTTTCTAAAGCCCTATGGATTTCATCTGGATTTCCGATGTCTGCGGAAAGAGGAAGAGCTTTTCTTCCATAACCTTCGATTTCTTCTGCCACCTTTTGGAGGGCCGATAGATTTCTGCTCACCAGAACAAGGTCAGCTCCAGCCTTGGCAAATCCTTTGGAAATAGCTTCACCAATACCTCGACTTGCACCTGTCACAATCGCCGTCTTACCTATTAATTGAAACATCCGTGATGCATCCATTTTGATCTTTGTCTCGACTCAAAGCCTGATAATAATCAAATAATAACCAATTACCAATTTTCCAATTATCAAACATTTTTTGGTCATTGGTTATTGGAATTTATTCCTGAACCTGTCAGGAACAGGTTTGGGATTTACCTGCCTGCGGTAGGCAGGGAATTCGGTGATTGGGATTTTATCTCTTTTCTCTTATCGATGATCCTTTTGGCTTTAAAAGTGGTTCGCTCAAGACTGCCGAAGGGAACAAATTTAATCTCTGGAGTCACTTGACATTCTTCCCTTAAGCCCTGCTTCAGAAGGGGAGTGATTCTTGCAATGTCTTCCTCTCTCAGGCACTCAACCAAAACGACGCATACATCCGTACCCAATTGTGAATCAGTGGTCAGCTCAATACAGAATTCGTCAGAGAGCTCATTGAAACTCCTGACCACTTTCTCCACCTGAACCGGATAAAATTTTGCTCCCTTATAAATGATCATATCATCGGCCCTTCCCAATATCCCTCCTGGAGAACGGGCATGAGTTCGACCACACTTGCATTTTCTCTTGTCCAATTTAGCAAGATCATTTGTCCAATACCGAATCATGGGGGTGGCCTCTTTGGTAAGATGCGTGATCACAAGGACACCTATCTCTCCAGGGCTGCAGACCTTCTTTGTCTCCGGATGAATCACTTCAATGAGGAGATGGTCCTCTACCCAATGAATCCCCGCCTGACAGGGACATTCCGAAGCGATGGTTGGGCCGATCTCAGCAAGTCCATAATAGTCAAATGCCTCAATACCCAATCCCTTCTCGATCTTTTCGCGAGTGGCTGGAACCTCTGCCCCTCCTTCTCCACCAAAGCATCCGATCCTTAATGGAATATCTTCAGGTGAGATACCCCTCTGCTTCAGACGTTCAGCAATGTGAAGGGCATAGGAAGGGGTGGAGAGTAGAACGGTGGAGCCTGGGTTGACGAGATAATCGATTTGGCGCTCGGTCATTGCAGCACCGATAGGGATGACGAAGCAGCCCAGTTCTTTTGCAGCATAGTGGGTTGACATCCCTGCTACCCAAAGGCCGTAACTGAACCCGTTTTGAATAATGTCTCCTGGTCGAACACCAAAGTTCCACATCGTTCTGGCTGTCCATCTGGAGATATTCTTCACGTCCTTGTAAGACCATATCGTATTCACAGGAGCTCCTGTGGTTCCTGTTGAGGGGTGAAGCTCTGCCCACCTTTCAGGAGGAGCCACGGCATATCTTCCAAAGGGAGGGTAAGCTTGTTGTTCCTCTCGAAGTTCGGGTTTGGTGACAAAAGGGAAATAGATAAAATCGTCTAAAGAACGGATATCTTCGGGCTTGATTCCTCCCTTTTTAAACCTTTCCTGATAAAATCCAGATTCCCCATAACACCTTCTTAATTGATTTTTAAGTTGGCGAAGTTGAAAGGCCTCCAGTCTTTCTCGGTTCATCGTCTCTATCTCAGGCTCATAATATTTTCTCGTCTTCATAGTTTCCCCTTTCGCATCATTCATGGGTCCTGATCTATTTGGATATGGCCTTCGGATTCATTTTGTTTTTCTCTTGTCCACGATTCGTTTGGCTCTGAAGATGGTCCGTTTCAGAGTCCCGAAGGGAACGAATTTGACCTCCGGAATCACTTTGCATTCCTTCTTCAACGCCTCTTTCAATTGAGGAGTAACTTTTGAAATGTCTTCATCTTTTATACATTCGACAAGGACGGTACACACATCTGCCCCTGCCTTTAGATCGGTGGTCAGTTCAATTGAAAATTCATCTGAAAGTTCATCAAGTCCCCTGACGGCATTCTCCACCTGAGCGGGGAAGATATTAACATCTCCGCATTTGATCATATCTTCTACTCGACCGATAATTCCACCTGGAGAACGGGCATGGGTTCGGCCACATTTACATTTTCTTTTGTCCAGTCTCGCAAAGTCATCCGTCCAGTATCGGATCATGGGTGTGGCTTCCTTTGTGAGATGGGTGATGACCAGGACACCCACCTCTCCAGGGGCGCATGGTTTCTTGGTCTCCGGATCAATAATTTCAACCAGGAGGTGATCTTCGATCCAATGGACTCCAGCCTTCTGGGAACACTCTGTAGCAATAATGGGGCCGATCACCGTCAACCCATAACAGTCAAAGGCCTGAATCCCCAATCCATTCTCAATCTTATCACGGGTTGCAGGAACTTCAGCCCCTGCTTCCCCACCGAAGCATCCAATTCTCAGGGGGATATCTTTGGGTGAAATCTCTTTCTGCTTCAAATGCTCTATAATATTTAATGCATAGGAAGGAGTGCAGAGGAGGACGGTGGAGCCAGGGTTGAGGAAATAGTCGATTTGCCGCTCGCTCTTCGTTGTGCCGATGGGGATGACGAAACAGCCCAATTCTATGGCCGCATAATGGACGGAAATCCCTGCCACCCAGATACCATAGCCAAACCCGTTCTGGATAATGTCTCCAGGACGAACCCCGAAGGTCCACATCGTTCTGGCTGTCCATCTGGAAATATGTTTGATATCTTCATGGGACCAGATGGTATTGATCGGAACACCTGTGGTTCCGGGCGAAGGGCGAAGTTCGGCCCAGGTTTCAGGGGAGGCCACCGTGTATCTCCCAAAATGAGGGTGGGCCTGCTGTTCCTCCATGATTTCCTGTTTGGTGGTGAAGGGAAGATGAATGACATCCTCCAGGGATCGTATGTCGTCGGGTTTGATACCCATTCCCTTAAATTTCTCTTTGTAGAATTCAGAATTCCGATGGCACCTTCTCAATTGAAGTTTGAGTTCATGGAGCTGGAGGGCTTCCAGTTCCTCCCGATCCATCAGCTCTATTTCAGGATCGAAATATTTTCTGATCTTCATGGTTTCCCCCTTTTTTCGTGAACCGTGAAGCGTTAATCGTGGATCGTAGGAAAAAGATTGAACGAGTCACGAATCACGAACCACGAGACACGTTAGTTGTTGGAAGGTCATCGAAGCGGTGGGTGATAGATGGCTCGCTTCCCGAGTTCCTCTTCAATTCGAATCAATTGGTTATACTTGGCCATGCGATCCGTCCTGGAGGTGGCACCGGCCTTGATCTGACCGGCATTGGCACCCACAGCCAGATCTGAGATAGTCGTATCCTCTGTCTCTCCAGAACGATGAGAAATGATGGTTTGATAGCCGGCCCTTTTGGCCATTTCGATTACTTCAAGGGTTTCGGTCAAGGTCCCGATCTGGTTGGGTTTGATGAGGATAGCATTGGCCATCCCTTCCTGGATACCCCTGCTGAGACGATTCGGATTGGTGACGAAGAGGTCGTCTCCCACCAACTGAACCTTTTTTCCAAGGCGGACCGCCATCGCCTTCCATCCTTTCCAGTCATCTTCCGCAAGGCCATCTTCAATGGAGAGGATGGGAAACCTCTTGATCAGAGCTTCGTAGTAATCGATCATTTCAGCAGAGGTCCTCTTCGGCTTTTTTTCGGCTTTAAGAAAATAGAACCCGTTCCGGTAGAATTCAGTGGCTGCGGCATCGATGCCGAGGGCCACATCTCTTTTAGGCCGATAGCCCGCCTTTCTGATGGCCTCAAGGATCAGGGTAAAGGCTTCCTCATTGGAGCGGAGGTCCGGAGCAAACCCTCCTTCGTCGCCGACAGAGGTTTTATAGCCTTTCCCTTTCAGGATCGCCTTGAGATGATGGAAGACCTCCACGCCCATTCGAAGGGCCTCCTTGAAACTCTTGGCTCCGACCGGAAGGATCATGTATTCCTGTAGATCTAAGTTATTATCCGCATGAACCCCACCGTTGAGAATGTTCATCAGGGGAAGGGGGAGGTGGTTGGCCGAAAGGCCTCCAAGATGCTGGTATAAAGGGATGTCTAAATGATTGGCTGCTGCCTTGGCGCAGGCCAGCGAGACACCCAGGATGGCATTGGCTCCCAATCGGGTTTTATTCGGAGTGCCATCCCATCGAAGCATTGCAGCATCGATCCCTTTTTGATCCAGAACATCCATCCCCAGGAGCTTGGGAGCGATCAATCGATGGATGTTTTGTACTGCCTTCTGAACCCCTCTGCCCAGATAGCGTTTAGGATCCTTATCCCTTAGTTCCAGGGCCTCATGGCTTCCAGTGGAAGCCCCAGAAGGGACAGAGGCTCTTCCTGAAAAACCGCTTTCCAGAAAGACCTCTACCTCAACCGTAGGGTTTCCTCTTGAATCGATGATCTCCCTTCCAGTGACCTCAGTGATGATCGACATATCCAATCCCCCCAATCATTAAATCCAAATTTCAAAATTCCAATTTCAAATAAATGTCAAAATAGCCTAATGTCGAAAGATTTCCGATTTATCCTCTCAATAAAATTTGAACTTTGAGCTTTGACATTATAGAACCTATTATTTCTTTTGGTTTAAAATTCGAGTGCCCACATAGATGTAATGAGACCCTGAGAGGATGGTGAAAAGGGCGCTTCCATAAATGCCGATGACGGAGAGTTGGTCGAAGACTGGGTAGTACCCTCTCAATAAAACGAGAAGGACCGTGGCGATCTGAAAGTCAGTGGTCACCTTGCTCAGGAGGCTCGGCTGGATTTTTGGATGATAATTGGTGAGCATCAACACAAGAAAACCTAATAGGATGATGACATCCCGGGTGATGACGATGACTGCCAGCCAGCTCGGAATGATTTCGATGATGGCGAGGGTGATGAAGGCGGAGATAAGAAGAAGTTTATCGGCGATAGGATCGAGATAGGCTCCTAATTCGGTTCGTTGGTGAGTAATGCGAGCAATGAGGCCATCGATCCCATCGGTAATTCCTGCGATCGCAAACGTGATAAGGGCTCCCCAAAAAGATTTGTTGATGATCAGGATGATGAAAACCGGAATAAGAAGGACCCTTGTCAGGGTCATGATGTTGGGAAGGTTCATGGCTTAAATGTGTAAATAGTTCGGAGTGATTAGTTCGTAGTTCGGAGTAAGAAAAAATATTTTTAAGCTCCGAACTATGAACTCCGAACACCGAACTTAAAATCATTCGTATATATTGTCAGCTTCTCCCTTATAGAGATCTTTAAAGGTCGTAAATTTATCCAAAAAAGCCAGCTCGATCTTTCCAGTAGGACCATTGCGTTGCTTTCCAATGATGACCTCAGCCTTGCCCCGATTGGGATTATCTTCTGAACGGTTATAGAGTTCGTCCCGATAAAGAAAGAGGATCACGTCAGCATCTTGTTCGATGGCTCCGGATTCTCGGAGATCTGACAGTTGGGGTCTAAAATCACGCCTTTCTTCTGTTTTACGGCTGAGCTGTGAGACGGCGATGACCGGGATATTCAGTTCCTTGGCCAGAGCCTTCAACGAACGGGAAATTTCAGAGATCTCTTGCTGTCGGCTTTCTGCTCTCGTCCTCCCTTTCATCAGCTGGAGATAGTCGATGATGATCATGCCCAGGCCGTGTTCGCCCTTCAAACGCCGGGCCTTCGCCCTCAATTCAAGAGCCGAGAGAGCTGCTGTGTCATCGATGTAGATGGGCGCATCGGAAAGGTTCCCTGCTGCCAGCGTCAACCTCGGCCAGTCGCTCTCGTTCAGGAATCCTGTCCGGAGACGGGTCCCCTCCACATGGGCTTCAGAACAGAGCATGCGGATGACCAGCTGTTCCTTCGACATCTCCAGGGAGAAGATGGCCACAGGAATCCTTTTCTCGATGGCAGCATACTGTGAAAGATTGAGGCAGAGAGCAGTCTTTCCCATGCTGGGCCTTCCGGCGACGATAATCAGATCGGAGGGCTGGAAACCCGCAGTCATTCGATCCAGTTCTTTAAACCCCGAGGGGACGCCAGTGACGAGCTCCTTCTTTTCAAAAAGCCTTTCGATGGTCTTGAAACTCTCTTTGACGATATCCTTGATGGGATAGAAAGAGGGCTTCACCCTGTTTTCAGAAATTTGAAAAATGGCCCGTTCCGCCTCATCAAGGAAGTTCTCCACATCGCCTCGGTCCTGGTAGCTCTGGGTGATGATTTCGGTTGAGGTTTCAATCAGTTTTCGGAGGATGGCCTTTTCCTTGACGATCCTGGCGTAGTATTCGATATTGGCAGCGGTGGGAACCGAATCGATGAGGGAGGTGATGTAGGAAGCACCTCCGACGGAGTCGAGCCGGTCTATTTTTCGAAGTTCATGGGTCAGGGTGATAAGGTCAGCAGGTTCATCACGTTCCGAAAGGTTGATTAAGGCGGTAAAGATCTTCTGGTGGGCATCTCGATAAAAGTCATCGGCATTGAGAATTTCCATCACCTTATTAATGGCCTCATTCTCAATGAGGATCCCTCCTAGCACGGATTGCTCCGCTTCGAGATTCTGAGGAGGAAGTTTGTGGGAGGAGAAGTCAGTCTCGTTCATGGAACGTCACTCCTGAACCACCCAGACCTTGAGATGGCCGGTCACCTCCGGATGGAGTTTGATCGGGACGGTAAACATCCCCAGATTCTTGATGGGCTCTTCCAGTAGAATCTTCTTGCGGTCCACAAGGATCCCGTTTTCCTTTAAAAAGTTCTCAATCTCCATCGAAGTCACGGATCCGAAAAGTTTTCCGCTTTCCCCAACGGATTTAGAAAAGGTGCAGGAGATCTGTTCGATCTGCTGAACCATCCTCTCCGCATCCTTTTTGATCTTTCCCATACGCTGCTGGATCTGGCGTTTTTGATGTTCGATCGCCTTGAGACTCTTTTCTGTGGCAAGGATGGCCTTCTTTTTGGGGATGAGATAATTTCTTCCATACCCGTCAGAGACCTTCACCTTATCCCCTACCTTTCCCAAAGAAGGGACATCCTCTAACAAAATGATAAGCATGGATCACCTCCAATTTTAGTCAAAGTTAGAGGTTTTAGGCTGGAGGTAATAGGCTAAAAGATTTTGCCTCAACCCTCTTACCTATTGCCTCAAACTTCATGATTTATCGGATGGCCGTCGTAAATGGCAGGATAGCAATATTACGTGCCTTCTTGATGGCGACCGTTACCTCTCTCTGGTGCTTTGCACAGTTGCCGGAGATCCTTCGGGGAATGATCTTTCCCCGTTCTGTAATGAAATATCGAAGGAGCCTTGGATTCCGATAGTCGATATCCAGTTTTTTATCGGTGCAGAATCGACAGACCTTTCGCCTCAGAAAAGTTTTTTTCTTCCTGTCGGTCCCTGATCTTTCAGCAGGTTTCTTCATGCTATTCTCCTCTCACATTTCAATCCATGATCGGACTCTTATCCTCCACCGTTCGGAATTCGGTTGCGATTACTTCTGTGCGAGTTCGATTTTTTCCCTCTGGCGTTTTCCACCGCCGTTGATTGAGCCGGCCCACTACCATGAGGTGCCGGCCCCTTTGAAGGAGATCGAGTTTCAATTCAGCCAATTTCCCAAAAGCTACTACGTTGATCAGGCTCCCTGTACCTTGGTGGTGCAGGGCCTTCCCGGGGCGGTCCCCGGAGTCATTCAATTCTAAGGGAAATTGAATGACAGGGGAACCATCGGGACGATAGCGAAGTTGAGGGGGTCTTAACACCTTTCCTGTAAGGATCACACGGTTCTGGGAGGTCATTTCTTCTCCTCTTCTCCCGATTCCTCCTCTGGAAGGGGGACCTCAGAATGAGACGCCCGGCGTTCGTCCAACCGAACGGATTGAAACTTGATGACCGCATCCATGACTCTGAAATTTCTCTCCACTTCGGAGAGCAGGGAAGGTGTTCCTAAAAAGTGGATCAGGATATAGTGACCTTTGTCTTTCTTTTTGACTTCATAGGCAAGTTTCCGTTTTCCCCAATCCTCAACCTTCAGGATTTCACCGTTATATTGGGTGATAATCCCCTTGACCTTTTCGATGGTGGATTCGGTCTGTTCTTCTTCGAGGTCGGGGTTCAGAATGAAAATCGTTTCATATTTCCTCATGCTTCACCTCACTGTGGATTATAGCCCTAAAACAGCGTTTAGAGCAAGGGGGCATTTCTTCATTGCGGATTTCAGAACTCGGAATTCGGAGTTTTGGAAAAGCCTTTAAGATTCCGCAATCCGAAATTCTTTTAGTTTGTCTTCGTTACATCCTGCCTGATGACTCCTGCGATATGGCCCCGGTTGACCTTCACCCTGACCTTATCTGAAATTTCAACCGTGATCTTATCATCTTTGATGCCTGTAATCCGGCCGTAGATCCCCCCACTCGTTAATACTTGATCTCCCTCCCTGAGAGAACTCAATAGATTCCGATGATCCTTGGCCTTCTTCTGTTGAGGTCGGATGAGCAGGAAGTAAAAGATGACAAAGATGAGAATGAAGGGGAGGAAGCTCAAAAATGAAGACCCCTCTTGTCCTCCTGGTGACGGCCCCATGGCATAAGCCAGCTCTGGTCCCATAAATCCTCCTTTCCATTTTTTCTACCCGCAGGTTGTTTCACGGTCAATAGGGCATTCCGTTTCCAACCGATTTGGGTGTGAATCGTATGCTTTATAAAAATCGAGAAGACGGCCTTCCCGGATCGACTCCTTGATCTTCATCATAAAATTTATATAATAAAACAAATTATGAATTGAGTTCAATCTCGACGATAAGATTTCATTGGCGAGATAAAGGTGACGGAGATAGGCTCTGGAATAATGATGGCAGGTATAACAACCGCACGACTCGTCAACAGGCCCTCCATCTTCTGCATATTGAGCCTGTTTGATCGAGATCTTACCTCTAGAAGTAAACAGGGTTCCGTTCCGGGCGTTCCGTGTCGGAAGGACGCAATCGAAAAGGTCGATTCCCAGCATCACTGCATCGAGGATATCCTCTGGCGTCCCCACCCCCATTAAATACCTGGGAGATGTCTCCGGTAGAAGCGGAATTGTCCAATTCAAAACATCCATCATGACAGGTTTGGGTTCGCCCACGCTGAGCCCGCCAATGGCATAACCCTTGAAATCCAACTCCACCAGGGCCCGGGCACTCTCCTCCCGCAGATCTCGATACATGCCTCCCTGTACAATCGCAAAGAGAGCGGGATCAGTCTCCCGTCTTCCTTTTAAACACCTCTCTGCCCAGCGGGTCGTCAGCGAAGTCGATCTCTTAACATATTCATAGGGGGAAGGATAGGGGACACATTCATCCAGAACCATGGCGATGTCAGACCCGAAGGTTCTCTGAATCTCCATTACCCTTTCAGGGGTGAGGAAGTGTAAGGAGCCATCCAAGTGAGACCGGAAAGCGACCCCTTCTTCTGAGATCTTTCGAAGATCCCCGAGGCTGAAGATCTGGTAACCACCGCTATCCGTCAAAATGGGCCTCTCCCAATGGATGAAGGCATGGAGCCCTCCCAGTTTTCCGATGGTCTCGTACCCTGGTCTGAGGTAGAGATGGTAGGTGTTGCCAAGAAGGGCCTCTACGCCGACTTCCATCAGCTCCTCGGGAGTGAGGGATTTCACCGTGCCTTGAGTTCCCACAGGGAGGAAGGCAGGGGTGAAGAGGGAGCCATGATCTGTCTCAATACTACCGAGCCTCGCATGAGTAAAGGGATCTCTTTTTATAATCTGAAACCGAAAGGCCATAGAACTCCGTTCGCTTCGCTCACGAATTGGAATAGAGGAATACTGGAAAGGTGGGATGATGGGTAACCCATTATTCCATTATTCCAACCTTCCATCACTCCATATCCATTATAAGATGAGCATAGCGTCGCCATAACTGTAAAACCGGTATTTTCTCTCAACGGCTTCCCGATAGGCCTTCATTAAAAAATCTTTTCCAGCGAAGGCCGATACCAGCATGACCAGTGTCGATTTGGGTAAATGAAAATTGGTGATCAGGCCGTGTATCACACGGAAGCGATAGGGAGGGCAGATGAATAAAGAGGTCATCCCCTTGCCGGATTTCACCCCTCCATTCTCATTGCGAAAGGATTCGAGTGCACGGGTCGTGGTTGTACCAACCGCGACGACCTTTCCACCCCGGGCCTTCGTCTGCTCAATCTCTCTAACTGTTTCCTTAGTTATTTCTACCCATTCCCTCTCCATCTGATGATCTTTGATCTCATCAGCTTTAACGGGTGCGAAGGTTCCAATCCCGATGTGCAGGGTGATCCATGTGGTGCTGACCCCCTGGTCTCTGAGTGATTGAAGTAGGGATTGAGTAAAATGGAGGCCTGCGGTGGGTGAGGCAATCGCTCCATCTCTCTCCGCGAAGACGGTCTGATAACGATC
>JBFMAE010000086.1:0-6955 GCA_040756085.1 Thermodesulfobacteriota bacterium
AATGCCCGAAGTGGGGCAGGAGCCGGCATGATGTTCCGGCCGACACATGGGGAGCTGAAGATGAAGATGCAAGAGGTGAGGGCGAGGGCAAAGACCCTGGGGTTGAGAAATACCTTCCGATTATCCAAGACAGAATTGATTCGAAGGATTCAGAAAGCCGAAGGGAATTTCGACTGTTTTGGGACAGCGAAGGACTATTGCGATCAATTTCAATGCTGCTTTAGAGAAGATTGTTTTAAATTTGTCAATGAATGATTCTCGAAGCTGGATTCGAAATGACCCCGTTTGGAATGAAATAGGTTGATCTTCAGTTCAATAAAAGAAGGAGGTCAATATGAAGAAACATGTCGCAGTGATACTCATTTTGATTTTTACAGTCGTTACGGTCTGGGGAATGGTCCCGATAGCCTCCGGGCAGGAAAAAGCCAAACAAGAAGTCACTTCAAAAGGGGCGAGCGGGTTCACCATCGCTCGGGTGGTTGTTGGAACGGGGGTGGATAATCTTGAGCCTGTTGGGATTGCAGAGGCATTCCCATCCACAACAGAGAAGGTTTATTGTTTTTTAGAGGCCACCGGAATTACTGAAGACACAGAGATTTCATTTGTCTGGTTTCATGGTGATAAAGAAATGCTGAAGTTCGACCTGCCATTGAAGATAGGTCCGAGATGGAGGACCTATGCTTTTAAGAATTTAAAGGGATTAAAAGGGGACTGGAAGGTAGAGATTAGAGGTGCGGATGGAAAGGTTTTAAAAGATATTATATTTAAGGTAGAATGAACCTGACTCGAAAGTATCCAGAAAAGGGAGCGATCTGATCTTACAGGTCCCTCCATAAAAAGTCCTGTCGAATAAAAGTAAACCCCGTTAGAAGGTCTTCGACCTTCCAACGGGAAGGCTCACACGGGGCTTTAAACCCCGTGTTCGCTACAAAAGGAATTTTATCTTCATCCCCACTGCAAGCAGTGGGGCTTTCTAACGGGGTAAAGATGGGGAGACGGAGTATTAGGGAGATGGGGTAAACCATAAAAAGGGATTGCGGAGTCTTAGAGAGGTTCAAAGTTCAAAGCTAAATGATTCCAACTCCGATGACTTAATTTTTCAGTCAATTTTTCGGCCACCTCTGACTTCATTTTTAAGTCAAAACCCGCCTTCCAGCCAGGGCACCAAATAAGTTGATAAGATTCCCACCTTTTGATAAATGTTCACAAAAGTCAAAGGAAAAGAAAAATAACGTGCGCAGAGAAACTCACGGTGAAACTTTCAAATTATGAGAAGGCAGTTGTTTCGGAAACGAAAATTACAGGGTATGTGCTCTCAATCAAGCACCGCGAAGGTAGGAGTAAGGCAGAATTTTTTACACAATTGGGATTTACGTCTGATGCTTGGGAGGAACTTGTTTCAGCTTTGTTACACCACATTGCTTAGAACGAAGTTGCAAAGATGGGAGATTCTCTGTTTGGTAAGTGGTATATTGTTGAGGGTGAACTTTTTGGATAGGGTGAGAGGAAGGCTATTATTTGTTCGGTCTGGTTTGTCGAGGCAGGAGAGGATATTCCAAGGTTTGTTACGGCTTATCCATTGCAAAGGAGGATTTGATAATAAAAGAATTAGAAAGTATTGTGCTGACAACTGATTTGCCGGAGTATGGTCTAAAAAAGGGCGATCTTAGTCCGGTAGTATTGGTGCATCATGAGGGAAAAGGATATGAGGTCGAGTTTGTGACTCTGGACAGTGAGACGGTAGCAATTATTTTACTGCTTCCTTCACAAGTTCGTTCAATTGGTCGCCGTGAGATTGCGCACGTCCGAGCAGTAACAAACATTTAAAGAACTAAGATACCTTTTAAGAGAAAAGCGCGGTGAGTCTAAACTCTTCTCTTAATGAGAACATAGTGTCATCCATAAAAAAGTTGGCCGTATTAAGTAAAAAGTGTCCTTTTCAATTAAAAGTGACATTAGTGAGGGAGGTAATTCGGATCTAAAGCAATGAGAGTCCTTCTCATTTCTGCTAACACAGAAGAGTTAAATATGCCCACCTTACCCCTTGGTCTGGCGTGTGTGGCCGCTGCAACCCAAAAGGCAGGGCATGATGTGGCCATGGTGGATTTGATGATTGAAAAGGATATGCGATCGGTTCTCAAAGAGGCTATCGAAGGATTTCTCCCTGATATTATTGGTATATCGGTAAGAAATATTGATGACCAGAATATGGAAAAACCCAGATTCTTATTGGATCCGGTTAAAGAAATCGTAGCGGTTTGTCGAAGTCTTTCAGAAGCCACGATTGTTTTGGGTGGAGCAGGATACAGCATATTCCCCGAAAGCGCCCTTTCCTTTTTAGGTGCAGATATGGGAATTCAGGGCGAGGGAGAAGTAGTTTTTCCAGACTTGATAGAGCGGATGAAGCGGGGTGCCGGCCTTTCAGGACTGTCGGGTCTTTATCTGCCAGGCCATGGCCTTCAGTGTAAAAGAATGTTTGCGAAAAATCTGGATATATTGCCTCTTCCTAATGCCGACCTCTTGTCTACACCATTTCAGAAAGAAGAAATCTGGATGCCAGTTCAGACTAGACGAGGATGTCCCTTAAGCTGTAGTTATTGTAGCACAGGAACCATTGAAGGTCGGGTTATACGGAGACGCTCCTCAGAGGCTATTGTCCAGTGGATCGCTCGGTGGCAGAAAGCCGGGGTTCATCAGTTCTACTTCGTTGATAATACATTCAACCTCCCACTATCCCATGCCAAAGAAATCTGTCGTAAGCTTATCAATCATGACCTGAATATAAGTTGGTGGGCCATCATTTACCCTAAAGATTTGGATAAAGAACTCGTAGGGCTTATGGTAAGATCCGGTTGTAAGCAGGTAAGTATGGGGTTTGAAAGTGGTTCTGAACGAATCCTGAAGAATATGAACAAGAGATTTACTCCTAATGGGGTTCGCCAAATTTCAGAGATGTTATTTGAACATGGCATAAGGCGAATGGGATTTTTATTATTAGGAAGCCCTGGTGAAACGAGAGGGTCAATTGAAGAAAGCCTTGTCTTTGCAGACTCCCTTAAACTTGATACCTTGAAAATCACTATGGGGATCCGTATTTATCCTTATACCTCTCTGGCAAAGATGGCCATAGACGATGGTGTAATTTCATCTCATGATGACCTTCTTTTCCCCCGATTTTACCTGGCAAAAGGTCTTGAGGATTGGCTACCTGATACCTTGAGAAATTGGGCGATTACACGACCTCATTGGTTGATTCCAGATTATAGTTGAGGTATCAAATTCTGGTTATTGCGTTATTGAGTTATTGAGAAGAACAGGTACCAGGTTTTGACATGAAACATGAACCGCGGTCATCTACAAAAAAGTTGGCCCTGTCATATATTAGATTGCAGATTTCAGATTGCGGATGGCAGATTTAATAAAGAAAAAGGATCAATGACTCCGTGACCTGATGGTCTTTACTGCTCTGACTTAATTTTTAAGTCAGTTTTTTTCATGTCAATGGCTTGTGGCCCTCCTCAAGCGGAAATAGGTTGTGAGTCTAAGCGCCTGCCCCTCTTTCTTCTTATTCCATTAGAACGACAACGCAGAAGTGACCCCATGACAACGACAGGCAGTGCTGATCAGGAAAAGGCGACCGCTATCCCTTTGTCTTTTCATATCTCCAACGAGATCCATCAACACTTCAGCCTTATAATTGAGACTTCTAACTATATCGATGTTAACACCCACATTGATCGATGATTTTATTATCTTCACGGCTATGGGTCCGTTGCTTAGAATACTTTAAATAATTCCCTGATGTTCAGAGTTGCCGGTAACTGTATTTAATAAATTTAACTACGTCCACGGCCCCCCTTACCTCTATTTCATACCGATATACGCTGTTTTCTTCAACTATTTTTAGCCCCACCAACCAACCCACCCACAGCTCAGTTCATTCAAGGCTTCTTCCTCTTCACTTCCAATGCAGATTTCAACCAGATATCTTCAGTTTGGGCAAAGTGGGAGTATTGGCAAGCTGTATGTTCAACTCCAGAATCCTGATACCACCGAAATTTCGGGTTGTGGAGTACTTCCTGAAGTCTTGATTGACCAGTTTCTGCAAATTATGTATATTTTAAGCGGTAATCAATATTATCAGGAGAGACTATGTTATAAAAAGGTCGCCAACCGATGATTTCGAGTTCGGCGCATTAATGAAGTGAGTAGAGCTTCAGAAAGTTAATCGTAAATGGGTAAAGAGACCAAAAGGAAAAAACTTGGACGGAACGATCCATGTTATTGTGGCAGCGGGAACAAGTTTAAGAAATGCCATGGTGCTGCAGAGGATCGACAAAAATTGAGGCCAATTGATTCTTTGTTCAAAAATACATTACGAAGGAAAATGGATGAGCATAAAGCCTTAGAACTTCAGAGGCAAAAACAGCAAGGGCTGGGAAAACCAATTATTTCCGCGAATTTTAAAGGATATAGATTTGTTGCGATAGGCAAGCAACTCCGCTGGTCTGAAAAATGGAAGACATTTCATGATTTTTTATTGGATTATTTAAAAATCTGTTTTGGAAAAGAGTGGTGGTTTGGAGAACTGGCTAAAGCTCCGAAGGAAAGGCACCCAATTCTTATTTGGGCTGAGCTTTCAGGCAAGTACATGGCAGAACATTCCAAAATGTCAAATAAAATACATTCGGCACCAACCATAGGTGCGATAGACGCTTATCTCGGACTTTCCTACAATTTGTACTTACTTGCTCACAATGTTGAGTTGCAAAAAAGGCTTGTAGACCGGCTCAAAAACAAGAACCAGTTTCTTGGTGCCTATTATGAAACATTTGTCGCTGCTACTTTCATAAAAGCAGGTTTCGTTTTGCAATTAGAGGATGAGACAGACACAAGCATATCACATTGTGAATTTACTGCCACATACAAGGAAACCGGAAAGAAATTTTCTGTTGAAGCCAAAGCCCGAAAAGGTGGTGACCCATCCCCTGATATAGGCGATCAACTTTATAGCGCATTGAGAAAGCGGGCTGACCATCAGAGGGTTGTTTTTATTGAATTGAATAGCCATCCAAGAGTTAATAGGGATGAAATAATGGATTTTGTCAAACAAATCTCAGATCATCATCGGGACCTTGAAAAGAGACTGTCTATTAAAGGGAATCCAGCACCCGAAGCGTATGTATTCCTTACAAACTTTCCTTATCAATTTAACCTTGAGGCTACTAACGTATCTAGATTTGTTTTTGCAGATGGTTTTAAAATTCCTGAGTTCAATTTTGGACTATCAATACCTAATATTAGAGAGGCTTTGCGGATTCGAAAAGATCACTACGAGATGTTTCAGTTGATAAAATCAATTCGTGAAAATTCGGAAATACCTTCAACTTTTGACGGAGAAGCGCCTGAAATGGCTTTTGGTAAAACAGAAGCAAGATTAAAAATTGGAGGGCGATATCTTGTCCCTGATAAGAATGGAAAGGAAGTTGTCGGAGAACTTGTTGATGCAACAGTCGCATGGGATAAAGCGGTAGGTGTTTACAAACTGGAAGATGGTCAGTCTATCATCGCAGCATGCCCATTGACAAAAGATGAATTGGATGCATACCGTAAATATCCTGATACATTTTTCGGTGTTTACAAGGAACAGGGCAAAAAGGCAGAAACACCTTTAGACCTTTTCAACTTTTTCTTCGATGTTTACAAAAAGACTCCTAAAGAAAAACTGTTAGACTTTATGAAAAATCATAACGACATTGATAGGTTGAAGGAGCTTGAGCAGGAAGAACTGGCGGTAACTTTTTGTGAGCGATCTGTGTATGCCGCTATAAGTAAAAAAAGGATTAATAACAAACAAGATAAATCACAGGTTAAGTAAAGTAGAAACCTGACCAGACAAATGCAGCCGATTCGTAAACTCGCGGCTGGTTTTTGCGTTATCCTCTCTTTCATTCCGAAATCAACAACCCTCAGTGCGGGCGCATCTTCACTCTTTGTAGGTGATAGTGCGCCACGAAGCTGCACAGGAGATGAGGGCATAGGCCCCTCGGAGCCGGCTTGCAGGAGCAGGCTCCAAACCACCTTAAGCTGCTCTGGTCAAAAGCCAGAGTGGTGAGCGTTAAGGAAAAGGCGTGGCATAGGATCATGTCAGGTGAGGTTCAGGGAGACGAGCGTAAGCGAATCACTGATGAGGTGTCGAAAACAAAAGGACGACGTCAAAACTGGGGGCTTTCACTACTCTGGGAGGAGTCCAGGAGGAACCTGTTTACTGACTGGGTGGCGTCCGGCATAAAGGTGACGTGAACCTGAACCAGGCTCTTGTGTGGAACGTGGGAACCTGTCGTTCCGATGATAAGGGAGAAGCCCAAGTGGAGGACCCACCAGGGTGAGAGTACCGAGGCGGAGCACAGGGACGGAATAACCCGTAGTAGCGATGAAGTCCTGTAATGGGGATGGAGCGAAGGGGTTATATGGTTCAACCTTATTGATTGGTCAACCAGAAATGGGAGGAATCAGTGAATAAGGAGAAGCCGTTTAACATTTCGAAGAAGGTCGTATGGGAGGCATACCAACGTGTAAGAGCAAACAAAGGAGCTGCGGGAGTAGATGCGGAATCGATTGCGGATTTTGAGAAGGATCTGAAGGGGAATCTGTATAAGATTTGGAACCGGATGTCGTCAGGCAGTTATTTTCCTCCACCGGTCCGGTCAGTAGCAATACCGAAGGGCAAAAGAGGCCAGAGGATGTTGGGAATCCCGACGGTTGCGGATCGGGTGGCCCAGATGGTGGTCAAGATATACCTTGAACCCAAAGTGGAACCGATTTTTCATACTGATTCCTATGGCTACCGGCCAGGGAAATCGGCGATTGAGGCGGTAGGCATAGCGAGAGAGAGATGCTGGAGCTACAACTGGGTACTGGATCTGGACATCAAGGGATTCTTTGACAACATCGA
>JBFMAE010000086.1:6965-17719 GCA_040756085.1 Thermodesulfobacteriota bacterium
GAACTTCTCATGAAAGCAGTAAGGAAGCATACAGATAGTAAGTGGATGCGACTGTACATTGAGAGATGGTTAAAGGCGCCAGCCCAACAGCCCGATGGAACCTTAGTTCAACGGGACAAGGGAACACCCCAAGGAGGAGTAGTGAGCCCACTGCTGGCTAATCTTTTTCTGCACTATACTTTTGATGACTGGATGAGGAGAAGATACCCTGAAGTTCCATTTGAGCGCTACGCCGATGATATCATCGTGCACTGCAAGACGGAGATGGAAGCGAAGAACCTGAAAGTAGCGATTGGAGGGAGATTAGGGCAGTGCAAGCTGGAGCTTCATACGGAAAAGACGAAGGTAGTTTACTGTAAAGATGATAAACGGCGTGGCAGTTACACAGATGAAAAGTTTGACTTCCTGGGTTTCACTTTTCGTTCACGGCGGGCAAAGAGTCGATGGGGAAAATACTTCATCAGCTTCAGTCCGGCGATCAGTAATGAAGCAACCAAATCGATACAGGAAATGGTTCGAAGCTGGAAGCTACACCGGAGAAGCGACAAAACTCTTACCGATCTGTCCCGGATGTACAATCCCATCATTCGAGGATGGATCAACTACTACGGCAGCTATTACAAATCTGCTCTTTATCGGGTATTCTACCAGCTTTCATGCTCTCTGGTGAGATGGGCAATGCGGAAGTACAAGAAATTACGTTGCCATATACAGAGAGCGGTCCATTGGTTAGGGCGAATTGCTTTGAGGGAACCCAATCTATTCGCCCACTGGCAAATGGGAATGCGACCGACGGCTGGACAATAAGAGCCGGATGAATCGAGAGGTTCACGTCCGGTTCCGGGAGGGCGTGGGGGTGAAATTCCCCCGCGCTACTCGACGAAATAACCCAAGGGGGTTTGGCGAAACTCCCTTTTACTAAGGCTCACTATCTGCTATCTATCTGCAGTTTCCAGGCACTCCAAAGAATTACGATATGGTCTTCATGTGTTTACCTGGGATACTGATTTCTACCAGTGATCCCCAACTCGAGAGGACGGCGTAGGCTTAGGACTTGCAGGTGAAGTAAACAATGCCTATTCTGCGGTAATAGTGGGAATTCCTATATTTCGTTATTCAAGCGAGGGAGGATAACCTCGTCTTAATGTAGCCGGGAACCGTTGAAAAATAAGAGAAGTTAACTTGACTTAAATGAAGGGACTTTATTTTAAGTCAACTTATCTTGACTTACGTTGCAAAATGTAATATAAGTCAAGCAAGTTTGACTTATGAAAGATAGAGCTGGAAAGTTTATAACGCAACCTGCCGGATACAAGGCATTTTTTCCAAAACCTCTGCCTCCATCACCCCCTATTCAATACGATGAGGAATTACAATCACGGCTGTCAAAAGCAGACAGATCTCTTGCTCGATTAGATGGTATTACCACAGTTCTGCCAAATCCGGACCTTTTCATCGCCATGTATGTCAAAAAAGAAGCCCTATTAAGCTCTCAGATTGAAGGGACTCAGGCTTCGCTGGAGGGGGTCCTGGAATTTGAAGCAGACTTAATACCTAAAGAGAACCTCGATGAAATTAAAGAAGTAATCAACTACGTAAGAGCATTGAATCATGGAATAGAGAGGCTTAAAGAACTGCCGATGTCTTTAAGGCTTGTAAAGGAGATTCACAAAACACTTTTAGAAGAGACAAGAGGGACCCAGAGGGATCCCGGACAATTCAGAAGGTCCCAAAATTGGATTGGTCCTCCTGGTTTTCCCTTGAGCGAAGCAATTTTCATCCCGCCGCCTCCTGATCTGGTTATACCAGCCATGGGAGAACTTGAAAAGTTTTTGCATCAAGAGTCAAATATTCCTCCTCTCGTTAAGATTGGTTTGATACATGCTCAATTTGAAACGATTCATCCCTTCTTAGATGGTAATGGTAGAATTGGAAGGCTTCTCATCACATTCTACCTTTTTTGGAAAGAAATTTTATCCAAACCACTTCTATACTTAAGCTTTTATCTAAAAAAGAAGAGAGAAGAATATTATGACTTATTAATGAAAGTGCGGACAGAAGGAGCGTGGGAAGACTGGATTAAATTTTTTCTTAAGGGAATCAGCGAAACCTCAGAGGAAGCTGCAAAGAGTGCTCGAGAAATCATTCAATTGAAAGATAAATTAATAGCGGAACTCTACAAAAGCTCCATCGCAAGTATTTATGCTGTGAGGCTCATTGACTTGCTTTTTGAAACGCCACTGATAAGTACAAAAGAGATCATTGATAAATTGAAAATTTCAAAGGAAGCCGCGAATGAATTGGTTAAGAAATTTGAGAAGATCGGTATCTTAAAAGAAATTACTGGCAAGCAGAGGTACAAGAAGTACAGCTTTAAGCAGTATATCGAGATTATAGCAAGGGGGACCAAAAGTGAATCTTAGAGGCCTCCTTATGGTATTAAATGAACTTCAGGGCAGAGGTGACGCCGTGGCAACGGGAGGCCGTGCTAATGAGAACGAGGCGGTGGGAATCGTTTTGTTTTTCAACATCTTCCAATAGGACCAATAACTCCTTGGGTTGAAATCCTCCCACCCCTATGGCTAATGGCTGGCTGATGATAACTCTCGACTCAAACGGTCTTTGTAAATCCTTTAGAATTTGGTAGAGCGGTTTCTCGCGCCTTCTTCGAGTGACCGTGCAATATTGGGGAGGTTCGGGGCAGTCTTCAGGGCATAGAAAATCAGCAAGGCTGGTATATAGATCCCCTGTTTTGCCCATCGTGGGGTTAGGCAATCCATGAAAAATGGGAACTTTCCCTTTCTTTACACCGAGAGGCTTCAATTTCGACAAAAGGAATTCAAAGGCAAGATGGAAGGGGACTGCTGGAATGATATAATCGACGAAGCGACCTTCTGATAAAGATTGATTGAGATATAACAAGCCATCACAGACGATGGTCTTCACTGGAAGATGAGCAACTTTTTGGAGGGGTTCTTCATTCTTATCGATAACTGTGATCTTCGAATGAGGGTTTTCCCTGAGGAGTTCCTTTATAGCCCGACTTCCGAAATGGCCACATCCAATGATGAGGTAAGAATAAGGGTTCATTCAAATTTCTAAATCTCATATCCTCCTTTTAATCTTCCTTTAAGAATATCTTAAGCATATTTGCGGCTATTAGATAGGTCTTGTCCTGTCCTCCAGGATGTATTCTTCCTGCCCTGCGAGGATTGATCTCCATCATGTCTATACCTGCCAATCGGACTCCATCGGATAAGAGATCCCTGAAGGAACTCGCCATTTGATAGATTTGTCTCTCGTTGAGGCCTTGGCGTTCGAGAAATCTCACCCCATCAATGCCGTTTCTTGCACCAATGTCCAAGTCTATGGAAATGTATATATAAGGAGTTTTAATATGAGCCAATACTCTTTTAATTTTGGAAGGGGAGAGAAGAAGATCATTTTTAGTTAACATTGTCACCCCTTTTTGCCTTAATTCAGAAAAAAGGCTTACATAACTCTCTATCCCCGGATCTTTGATACGAAAGGCGCGCTTTGGCGGATAGTCACTGATTCCTAAGAGGTATAGGTTATGCGGTTTTACTACTTTCTCACCCAATAAATAGTAGAGAAAAGAAGAAGCATTATAAGAGTTCGGTCGATCATATAAGAAAGGATCATTTGGATCATAAACAGTATCGGGATTGGTATCGATATCATATCGTATGAACTCAGATAAAACGGACATCGGTATGGCATCGGTATGGCTGTCTAAGACAATTAAAGATATCTCTTCAGGTTGATATAACTCTATCAATTTTTTAAAGGCCCCTCCGGTTAAAGAGTGGTCCACAGCCAGCATGCAGGGAATGTCAGGGAAAATGTTGTTTACAATGAAGTCACCGACTTTGTCCGCATAGGTTTGAAAACCCCCTCTATCCATAAAAGCCACAAATGCTTCTGTAGTAATTTTCTTTTCATCGGTTAAGAAAGGGATGGGACGAAGCCAACTGGGTAGATCGATTGAGCCCTTTTCTGACCAGAGCCTTGTGTCAACTTCCCGACGAATGATTTCCATGATGCCTTCGTAGGGATCATCTATTATTCCCTCTCCTTTAAAATTAAGCTTCTCACGGATGGATTCATGCCTTTCATCGCTATCCAATGGGCAACCAAAAAAGATAAGCTTTCTCCCAAGACCTTTTTTTATCATTTTTAGGAAGCTTTAAAGAAATCATCCCTGGCTTTTTTAAGTTGGATGATATTTTCCAAAGGAGAACGTGGGGCAATCCCACATCCTGGACAGAGGAAATCAGTCCCATTTTCCAAAGCCGTTATAGCCTCCTGATAAACTTCTTCTGGAGTTCCACTGAACAAAGTGGTAGCCGTGGCAATATTGCCAAAAACCTTAACGCCCTTTTTATGAGCTATTTCCACGGCCAGCTTTAGGTCGGCTTTCTCTTCGATGCTGATTCCGGCAACACCGGTTTCACACATTAGTTCGATGATTGGATCTGTATTGGCACAGATATGAAGGACCACTGGACCTTTCACCTTACTGACAATTTCCTTTTCAACAGGCAACACAAATTTTTCCCACAATCTTGGGCTCAAGAGGGCAGGTCCAGAGGTGGGTTCAGCATAAACGTAATAGTCAGCCCCATGATCAAAGGCAAAGTTGGCTGCTGCAATGGCTGCCTGTTTGGTTACTTCTAAAGTTTTAAAAACCAAATCTCCTTTTTTCATGCACCATTTCATGAACTGTTCTGTACCAACCAGATTGGCCGCACAGGTAAAGGCTCCTTCTGATTCCCCAAACATAGCAAGCTCTTCTCCAACCTTTTTCTTGAGAAGCTTTAAATTCTCTTTGTAAACAGGGAACCTGCCCTTTTCGAGAAAGTTAGAAGGAAAGGTTATATTATCCACACCCTCTGAATAGGGATGGCCTTTAACAGAATACTGCAAATCAATTTTAGGAGTTCCGAGTTCACAACCAAAAGCCTCGCTCAGGGGTAAAATATCCCATCCCATGGCCTTGACCCATTCAAAACCACCATATTGATGTCCTGCATAGGCAAGCTCGGTCATTGCCACAGGATCCGTATCCGCAAGCGGTCTTTCATAACCACACTTTTTCATAAAATCAACCACTCCATAAGTGGTTGTGCATCCCGAAGGAGTCTTATCCACTTCCTTTCCCATCAGCCGATTCATAAATCTCTCTTTCAGTGTCATCGGTGCCATTTTCTCCCTCCCCTTTCTTTGATTTTTGCTGACAAATCATAGCACAAAATTTACAATGGACACAAGATTTAATCCGGTGAAAGTGGTTAACGAAATGGATTTTCAATCCGCCTTCCATTGAATCTTTTCAAATGTTTTTCGGCATCCTCACTGTTTGCAAACACATGGATTCGATTTTTTACGTGAGGAATGGTGACCACCTCACTTTCAACGAAAAATGCCCGAGAGGCGATGATCTTTTTCTCTGAGACTTCATCCACTACAATCACTTCCTTCACCTTTTTCTTGAGCTCTGAAAAACTCATAGAGGCACAGACGATTGAACAATATTTCTTTTCTGAACCATCTTGGAGAGAAAAATATACAGCATAGAGAGGTTCGATGGGAGTCCCGTCATAGTCACAACGGTCGAGGGAAGTGCTTTTTTTACAACCAAAAGTTAAAATGATTATCATGATTGCGAAAAAAAGGACCCACTCTTTTTTTAATTTCATCTTAATCCACCAGTAAATGGATGATGAGCATGATGAAAAAAGCGGATAAAAAGAAGAAGGCAAACATATAAATCTTTCTTAAATAGATAGGCAATAAATCCGCTGCCTCTCCATATTTTCCAAAGAGTTCTGTGGTGAAGCCCCATCCCACCGAGAAAGTTCCCAAGATGAAAAGCAAGTACATGATGATCGAATCCGGCACATACTGCCAGAGACAATAAAGACAGTGGTGAAAGGGGAGATGCATCATGGCTGGGGCAAAGGATTCTATTTGAGATAAGAGAAAGAAGAAGGCATTCACAATGGATAAGAGAAATAGAAAACCTAATATTGCCCTTCGTGGTTTTTTTGACCTCAGGATCAGGCCAACGAATCCAATCAGGGTAAGATGAAGGATGAGAAAGATGACTTGAAGAACCTGAGTATATTGAGGGCCGAGAATGGATTCCGGTGTAGTTCGAGTAGGTCGGTTTGAAATATCGGTGACCGTGGTGCAACAGGAGACGAGCGTTTCAGGGGCAATCCCTATCATCAAGAGGATATCTCCGAGGGAATCGATAAGTACTAAAAAGCTGATGATAGAAAGAAGGAGTAACTTTCTCCCCATCAATGGAGAGGTCTTGGTCGCCCTATCAAGGATATGAAGAATGAGCCATCCTCCGATCAAAAAGAAGTTGATTGGCTTGAGGTACTCTGAAAATAGGGTGAGACCGGGTTTCACCTGAGTCACACCGAAGATGCACATGGCCCCTTCGATATCGTGAATAAAACTCTGAAGCGTGGCGTAGAAGAGAGGCCAGTTGATCAGCCTGATGATCAGTGCGATGACCATGATCAAAAGCACCAAATAGGACCGATCTTCCAGAGAAGTTTTTTCTTCGGGCGTGAACGGTCTCCCCCATTTTTTATAAAGGATAAGCGAGGAGGTCCCACCCCAGATGACCAAAAAAGCGGAGAGAACACCGATAAATATCATTGTGATGCTGAGGGTATTTAAAATCATTCTTTTTTCCTACTCGAAAATAATCAAAACGCAGTAAATTAAATTCCCATCCATTAAACCCTCCCCTCCCCCCCTTCCTGCCTACCGCAGGCAGGTGCTAAAGGGGGGTTGGGAGGATTATCTTCGTATCGATCAGATTCCCATCTTTTAAGAGGAAGATGGTCTCACTATAATCGAGGAAGACAGGATCATGACTTGAAACTATAATCGTCTTCCCTTTACTTTTAAGGTCCCCAAGAATTTCTAAGAGGATTTTGATCGATTCGGCATCGATGTTGGAGGTGGGTTCATCGGCAATCACAATTTCAGGATCATTGATTAAAGCCCTGGCAATAGCAACCCTCTGCTGCTCCCCTCCGGACATCTGTTCAGGAGGATGGCCTATCCTCTTTTCCAATTTCAATTGGTTTAATAACTCCATCGATCTTCCCCACCTCTCCCTCTCCATCACCCCGAGGGGAAGTAATGGGAAGGCTACATTTTCCCAGGCAGGCAGACGTGGCAAGAGGTTGAAGTTCTGGAAAATCAAACCAAAGGTCTTTTGGCGAATCCGGGAGAGCTGGACATCCGAATACTTTGAGATATCTTCTCCATAAAGAAAGATTCTGCCATGAGTTGGACGGTCGATCGTGCTGATCAGATTGAGAAGACTTGTTTTCCCCGAACCTGAAGGACCTCGAATCAGAACAAAACGGTTTTTAAAAATCTCCAGGTCAATCTGATTTAAGGCCCGAACCTCTTCGGGCCTTCCCGGATTATAAATTTTATCTACCTTCTCTGTTCGAACGATCGTTTCCATTAACGCATCGCCTCTACAGGAGGTACCGTAGCTGTCCTCCAGGTGGAATATAGGCTTCCCACCATCGTCAAGACAATGGCAAAGAGGAAGGCGAAAAATGATGGCAATGGAAGAAATCGGGATGGGACGGGGAAGGGGGCCATCAACCCGATTTCTGCAATGAAGAACTGAGCGATGAATGCCCCATTGAACCATTTCAGCCAGGCCATTGCCAAAAGGATAGCCAGTGGAGCGCCCGTGAGGCTGACGACGAGGTTTTCCATGGCCACCATTTCCATCACCTCTTGCGTCTGCCAACCCGTTGCCTTCAACACACCAATCTCTTTTCTCCTCTCCGTCTGACCAAATCCAGAGATGACCAGAAGGGCAGGGATCGCAAGGGCGAAGGCGACGGTATAGAGAGCGGTAAATACGCCAGCCTTATAATTAAAACCTCTTTGAAAATATCTCTTGACTAAGGTCTTATCCTGGACTCTCAAGGGGGGATCAGATCGATCATGATTTGAGGCCCTCGTCTCCTCCTGAATCTCCTCTGCTAATTTCGTGGCATATCCAGGCCTTGTATAGATGAGAATATCGGTCGCCTTCCCTCTCATTTGGAAAAATTCCGCAGCATCTTCGAAGGCCATCAAAATCAGGTTAGCACTCCATATCGATGCATCGGCATCAAAAAAACCTGCCACTCGAAAGAGTTTCGAAGGATTAACCGAAAGGGAGAAACGAACGCCGAGCTGTAAGCGGAATTCTTTTGCCAGACCTTTTCCAATGATCGCTTCACCTCTCTCACGGAACATCCCTCCCTGGTCGAGACGGATCGATTTGGGTAGGGTCTCGGGAAGGATACCAACGATCGTAACCAGTCGATTGGCAAAATAGGTTCTTCCAACGATTCGAGGAAAGACCTTTGTCACTCCATCCATTTTTCTAAAACGTTCGAGGTAATCGAGGGAGATGGGGGCATTGCTTCCAAAATAATCCGAGGTTACATAGATGTCGGCTCCTTCCTCAACGGAGATTAAGGATTGAAATTTAATTCCCTCAGAGATTGAAATGGCGGTGACGAAAGGAAAGAGAACAGCAATGAGGCAGAGAATAAGAACAATGCTCCGGACTTTATTTCTGATGATATTCCCAACTGCAGTAAAAAGAAGATTGAGGTGTCGGCTCATATCACCTGTTTTATTTCACCTCATCTTTCTCCTCTCCTCCCTTTGAGGGAGAGGTCGCTTACGCTCCATAGCTTTAGCGACGGAGCAGTTGAGGTGAGGGGGAAATAAAGAATTGATTGACAGGGATCTCCTCAAAGTAGGAAACCGTTGCGGTTCGATCCGGACCATAGGAGTATCCACCGGGGATTGGCCATATAATGGAATCATCGACAGGTTGGATTCGTGGATCGAAGTTGATGAAGTTCCAGATAGGGCAACTAATGGCTCCCATCCCAACCCCTCCCACCATCCTCTGAAAGGTGATCATTTGATCTGTCTTGATCCTCATCCAGGAATATTGATCCCATGCCATGGCCAGGATGGTCAAACAGACCAAAACCATTAAAAAGAGTAAATAGAATCGTATTTTTTTGCCCATAAATAAAAATGGTTATGAGGTCGAGGTAAGGAGGCCCGTTTTAGGATTTAAGAGAATATTGTTTAACGGAGACGATGCTCGTATCGAAGCAAGAAACTTGAAAATAGATGCTCGAGTATCCAGTGTCCAAAAACGAGATTCGATACGAGCTTCAACAACGATAACCGGGCTTTCTTTGCTACTGGCATCTTTACCTTAACCCTTGGACCAAGGACTTTTAATTATTTCATCTGCCCTTTCCATATTTCCAGGGCTTCCTGATAGGTTACCACTTTCCCCCCAAAGCCCTTCTGAAATTTTTCAGCATTGGCCCTTGTTACAAAGGAGATAAAACCCGGAGCCATATCTGTAATGACGGTGCTTTTATAAACATAGAATCCCTTTTGAGCGTCGAAGGATCGATTGCTCAAAAGATCTGTCGCCGTGGCAGATTTGAACTTTTCTTTGAGCCTCAGATGGAGGGTGAGGCCGCATTGAACACCACAAGTTACAAATTCCTCACCCTCCATTGTCGTCACAACATATCTTGTATGAGGATATTTTGATACATCCATTCCACAGAGAATGCATCGTTTGATCTCCCCCGCCCATGATAAAGTACTGATGATGAAGATGAGCAGGACCCACAGAATTAATTTATTAATCAAATTTTTCATCCACATGTTTATTCTCCCATTCACCTTTAACCATCACTATCACCAATCATTTTGTTGGCCTTAGACTCCAGATGTAGAGAGTGATGGAATGAAGCCCCTTTTCATCGATTTTTCCTTCATAACCCGGCATTCCTGGAACTCCCTTCACAATCGCTTCTTTAATTTTGACTCGACTGTCCATTTTTTTTGAAAATGCTGGAGTATTCCATCCCGATGCGGATCCACCTTTGCCTTCCTCACCATGGCATTTGTAACATCCCTGCTTTCCTGCCAGATCCTTACCCATCTTAGCCATATTAGTCACTTTGGCCATAATCATCTTTCTGTCCGATCCCATATCAGAAAGCGTCCGGTTCAACGCATCATCGAATGTTCCAATCGTTCCTCCATGCTTTTGTTGATATTTTTTGGCATCATCCAGTGATAAGAAGGCGATCTTGCCGACAGCCGTCATCACTCCAGGAATATCACTTCCAATCAGCCAGTGGCCCTTTTTTGCATCGATCCATTTTTTCGTTTCGTAATCCACAACCTCCCATTGATCGACCTCAGCAGGCTTCTTTTCATAAACCTGAGCAGCGCAGAAGATGCTGCAAGTTTGAACCTTTGTTCCATCTGAAAGAGTGAGGCGATTGCTCGTCTGATGATACATCTTTAAGTTCATACTGCATAAGGGACACCATCTGGGTTCTTCTTTAGCTTCGATGTTGAAGGAGAAGAATATAAAAAGGTTAATCCATAATATAACAAAACCTATCGCCATCAAATAGAAACTTTTATTTTTTTTCATTTTTCAACCCTCCAATATAGAAATTTATAAAAATGCATCTGCATGGATACATTACGAATGGATATATTTCATAAATATTTTTTTTCACAATAAAAAGGGTATTTATCGGGTTAGATGGAAGATCACGAGGGGTGTTCTGGTGGGGTTAAATATACTTGAGAATATAATTTGTAAGGGATTGGTAAAAAGTGATGAATTT
>JBFMAE010000087.1:0-8107 GCA_040756085.1 Thermodesulfobacteriota bacterium
GGGTTAAAAAGTTTTCCACAACCTGGCCAAGTTATGAGTCTCCCCCCAGACCCCCCTCTTTACTACGACGGTATGTCCATAAATGATTTTTACAAAAAGTACACAAATGATTATTCCGTAACAAATTAATAAAAAATGCTTGACATTGATTATTAAGTATATTATATGCAAAATACAAAATTATGGAACATAGAATTGAAAAACTGACTGACTACCCAAATCTGAGCCAGAGGTCTTATGAAGTCCTCAAAAAGATGATTGTTCTTCACGAAATCCCCCCCGGTGAAAAGATCGACGAAGATTTTTTAGCCCAACAATTAGGAGTAAGTCGAACTCCAATTCGAGAGAGTTTATGCCGGCTTGAGAATGAAGGTATTGTCAAGATTATCCCCAGACGAGGAGCCTTTGTTGTAAAACACTCGAAAGAGAAAATTATAGAAATCCTGCTATTAAGGGAGGTCCTGGAAGGATTAGCTGCAAGATTAGCTGCGGACCATGTCGATGAAACGACCATAGATGAAATGAGATCCCTTTTCAAAGATTTTTCTGAATCGAACATTCGAGATCAATCGAAAAACTACACCCAGGCCGATTTTAAGTTCCACACCCTTGTCGTTAAAAAAAGCAAAAACAGCCTTTTGATGGGTATGATGAATACCCTCAATGATCATATCCAAATGCTGCGACTTCGTACCGTGGCCTTTAGAGGGAGGCCCGAGCATTCCCTATCAGAACACTTCAAAATCATTGAAGCCCTGGAAAAAAGAGATCCCTCATTAGCAGAGTCTTTGATGAGAGATCACATACATAATGTCAGAGAGTCCGTCATAAGAAATATCGAAGGTGATTGAAAATAAAATCTTTAGGGGAGGTGAGATTATGGGTGAAGGGACTCCGTTGTTAGACGAGTTGGAAAAGGGACCATGGCCGAGTTACATCAAGGAAATTAAACGGGCGGCCAAAAAAAAAGAGGCCGCAAAGGATTTGCTCGGGGTTCAGGAGTTGTCCTTTGAGGACAAAGTGACCCATTGGAAGCATGGCGGCATTGTCGGTGTGACGGGTTATGGTGGGGGGGTTATCGGTAGGTACTCAGATGTGCCTGAAAAGTTCCCCCATGTTGAATCCTTCCATACCTTCCGCGTGAATCACCCCGCAGGATGGTTTTATACCACGAAGGCGTTACGTGATATCTGTGATGTCTGGGAAAAGTATGGCAGCGGGATGACCAATATGCATGGTTCAACGGGGGACATCATCCTTCTCGGAACCACAACCGCCAATCTTCAGCCCTGTTTTGATGCCCTGACAGAAGCAGGATTTGACTTAGGAGGTTCAGGGTCTGCCCTGAGGACACCGGCGGCCTGTATTGGGCCCGCCCGGTGTGAATGGACCAATATTAATACCCTCGATATGGTTCATAACCTCACGATGGAATTTCAGGATGAGATTCATCGTCCTCGATGGCCCTATAAATTTAAGATCAAGATCTCCGGATGCCCAAATGATTGTGTGGCCGCTATCGCAAGGGCGGATTTTACAGTCATTGGTACCTGGAAGGATAGTCTAAAAATCGATCAGAAGGCGGTCAAAGAATATGTGAAGGATGGTTTTGATGTCAAGGGACTAGTCGTTGATAAATGTCCAACCAACGCACTCAAGTGGGATGAAAAGGCGAAGAAGCTTAAGGTAATTCCCCAGGATTGTGTCAGGTGTATGCATTGTATCAACAAAATGACCAAAGCGATCAGGCCCGGAGTGGATAAAGGGGCGACCATATTAATAGGTGGAAAAGCACCCATCCTGAAAGGAGCCATGCTCTCATCGGTGCTTGTTCCCTTTATGAAAGTTGAACCTCCGTATACTGAAATCAAAGATCTCATTCGAAAAATATGGGATTGGTGGGATGAAAATGGAAGAACGAGGGAGAGAGTAGGTGAATTGATCGAAAGGCTGGGAATGAGAAACTTCCTGAAGGCCGTTGGGTTAAATCCGGTGCCACAGATGATCAATCGGCCCAGGTCCAATCCTTATGTGTTCTTCTAATATAAAGAAGGATTCAAGGGGCTAAGGGTCCCAGGGGTCAAGTGAAATGCAGAACACTTGAATCCGTGAACCCTCGAATCCTTGAACCCTGAAAGAAATTGAGAGGAGGTTAACCATGGCTGAAACTGATATTGGTCCCCCGAATTTTCAGGAGATGCTTCCTGAGGTCATCAAGAAAAATTACGGCAAGTGGAAATATCACGAGATTATGAAGCCAGGGCTGATGCGTCACGTCTCTGAAACAGGAGAGGAGGTGTTTTCCGTCAGGGTTGGGTCTCCTCGCCTGGTCAGTGTCGATTTCATAAGGGACATCTGTGACATTGCCGATAAGTATTGTGACGGTCACCTTAGATTTACCAGCCGCTACAATATTGAATTCATGACCCCAGATAAGAAGAATGTGAAGCCCATTATGGATGAGGCTAAGAAACTTGGGCTTCCGGTAGGCGGTACTGGGAACGCCATTTCCAATATTGTTCACACCCAGGGATGGGTTCATTGCCACAGCGCGGCCACGGACAGTTCGCCGATCGTCAAATCACTGATGGATGAGCTCTATGGTTACTTTACGAGTATGAAACTCCCGGGCAAGCTCAGGGTTTCGCTGGCGTGCTGTATCAACATGTGTGGTGCTATTCATTGTTCAGATTTAGCAATTGTCGGAGTTCATACCAAGGTCCCAAAGGTTGACAATGAAAAGGTGGGAGCAATTTGTGAGATTCCGACAACCATAGGTTCTTGTCCGACCGGAGCGATTCGGCGTCATCCTGATAAGGAAATAAAAAGCGTGGTCATCAGAGAAGATCTCTGTATGTACTGCGGGAACTGTTTTACCGTCTGTCCGGCGATGCCTCTTGCCGACGCTGAAGGTGACGGCGTGGCCATTTATGCCGGAGGCAAAGTGTCCAATGCCAGAAAACCCCCCATGTTTTCCCGTTTGATCGTTCCCTACCTCCCGAATAATCCTCCCCGCTGGCCTGAAGTGGTGGACATCATCAAGAAGATCGTCGGGGTCTATGCTAAAAATGCCCGTAAATACGAGAGAATGGGGGAATGGATCGAAAGGATAGGTTGGGAAAAGTTCTTCCAGTTGTGTGGGATCCCCTTTGCCGAACAACACATCGATGACTTTACATACGCAAGGGAAACTTGGAGGACCACAACCCAGTTCAAATGGTAATAATCCCCTCCTTCCCCCCTTTGCTAAAAGGGGGGTAGGGGGGATTAGTAAGGTAAGAAGGGGAAGAGAAGGTGGACGAGGAACTGAAGGAAAAGATATTGAAACATCTGGCGACAGTAAGCCAGGCCAAGAATAAGGATGTTGCAAGAGCCATTGGGGTAGAGAAAGGGTTGGTCGACAAGGCGATTGCAGAACTGGCCAAGGAGGGAAAGATTGAATATCGAAGCTTTGGCGGCATCACCTATGTAACCCTTCCTGGTAAAGGGGAGACCTAAGGTGTAATGGCCATTCATGATTGTTCTGTCCAGAGTGATCAACGGTTTGGTTGTTTACTGATCTCCTCGCCCCAGGGTCATTCAGGCAAAACTATTGTCACGTTGGGCTTGTGCAAATTGCTTAGCCGACGGGGCCTTTCTATTCAGCCCTTTAAGAAAGGTCCCGACTATATTGACCCGTCATGGCTCACGATTGCGGCTGGAAGAAGCTGCCGTAATCTGGACCTTTTTTTAATTCCCAAAGACAAATTGATTTATAATTTTAAGCAGGCTTGTGAACAGACGGATATGGCCATTGTTGAAGGAGCGATGGGACTTTATGACGGTTTGGACACTCAAGAAACTACAGCGGAGATAGCTCGTCTCTTGAACATTCCAATTGTCCTGGTGGTGAATACAAGTAGAATGACAAGTAGCATCGCCGCGATGGTCACTGGGTATCAGGACTTTGATCCGGATATTCATATTGCCGGGATCATCCTTAATTATGTTTCTGGCCGCCGACACGAGGAAAAGCTACGAGCCGCTATTGAAGAATATTGTCAAATTCCTGTGGTTGGAAGCATCCCCCGAGATATCAACCTAAACATTCCGGAGCGCCATCTCGGTCTAATCCCCTCATCGGAAACGGATGAAGCAGAATCAGTAGTCGAACTTATCGGCAGGAAGCTTGAGCCCTATCTCGATCTGGATAGCATCATGACCATCGCCTACCATTTCAAGGCAGATGCCTCCTTCCATAAAGCAGTCTGTGGCCAAGAAGCCGCCACGGGCTCTTGCACTCCGGTTTCTAAGGTGAAAATTGGGATCATTCGAGACCGCGTCTTCAATTTCTATTATCCAGAAAATCTCGAAGCATTGAAGGAAGCTGGTGCTGAGCTCCTCACCATCAATTCTCTGAAAGATCGATTGCCTCCTATGGATGGACTTTACATCGGAGGTGGCTTTCCTGAGTTTTTCCTTAAAGAATTGGAAGCCAATCGCGCGTTGCGACAGGATATCGCTAAGGCTGTTGAAGATGGTCTACCAGTATATGCTGAATGTGCAGGGCTTATGTATTTATGCCGGAAGATCCACTGGCAAGGTCAATCTTATGAAATGGCCGGAGTCATTCCCGCTGAAGTTCAAGTCTCTGAGAAGCCTGAAGGACATGGCTATGTGATTGCAGAAATCATTGATGAAAATCGCCTTTTCCCAATAGGGTTAGCCATTCGCGGCCATGAATTTCACCATTCCAAACTATCTATAAAGGACAGTGTTAAGTTTGCCTATGCCTATCAAATAAGGCGCGGGCATGGTATTGACGGTCAAAGGGATGGCATATTATACAAAAATATGTTTGCCGCTTATATGCACCTGCATGCCTTAGGCACACCTCATTGGGCCTGTGCCTTCATCTCCCTTGCGTCAAGGGAGGGGAAATTAAAAAGGAGGTAAAAAAGATGGCTGAGGAGCGTATGGAAGTGAAATGCCCTGTATGTGGCAGGGAAATGGAGATAAGCAAGGTGGGGGTCCTATATGGTGCTGTTGCCGCTAAGCCAAGGGCCACCAGTACCTTTGGGGATAAGACTTACTATTTCTGTTGCAAAGCATGCAAGAAACAGTTTGATGAGTCACCCGAAAAATTTATCAAAGGATAGGAGGGAGAGAGATGGCTAAGACGACACTTGGTGGAATGGAAATTGAGATTGACGAGGATGGTTTCATCCAGGAACCAGACAAGTGGAATAAAGAAGTAGCACAGGATCTGGCCAAGACCGAAAATGCCTTTCCTATGAATGATGACCACTGGAAGGTTGTGAGTTACCTCAGGGATTACTACCTGAAATATGAGATCGCTCCACCCATTCGAATGCTCTGCAAGCAAACCGGTTTCGATCTGAAGGGTATTTACCGCTTATTCCCCAGCGGTCCAGCAAAGGGAGCCTGTAAGGTAGCAGGGCTACCCAAGCCGACAGGTTGTGTGTAGGAGGGTTTTTTGAAATCTTCATCGAATGAAATAGGGGCTGTCCTCGTCATCGGTGGTGGGATCGCAGGCATCCAGGCCAGCCTCGATCTGGCCGAATCTGGTTTTAAAGTATACATTGTGGAGAAGTCGCCAGCCATTGGCGGGACCATGCCTCAGCTTGACAAAACTTTCCCTACGAATGACTGCTCCATGTGTATCCTGGCCCCAAAGCTCGTGGCATGCGGGAGACATCTGAATATCGAGATCCTCACAAATGCAGAGGTATTGGATATTAAGGGACAAACGGGGAAATTTGTCGTTTCCGTTAAGAAACAAGCGAGATATGTGGATGAGACCCTCTGCACCGGGTGCGGCATCTGTCAAGAAAAATGCCCTTCCAAAACAAGAAGTGAATTCAATCGAGGTCTGAGTCAAAGGAAAGCGATCTACATTCCCTATGCCCAGGCCGTGCCCAATGTGCCGGCCATCGATAGGGAAATCTGTATCTACTTTGAGAAAGGGAAGTGCCGGGCCTGTGAAAAACTCTGTAAATCGAAGGCAATCGACTTCACACAGACCGATCAACTGCTGGAGATCGAGGCGGGCTCGGTCATCCTCTGCCCTGGCTTTCAGGAGTTTGATGCCAACATTTTTGCTCATTATGGTCACGGGACCTTTCCCAACGTGGTGACCAGTATTGAGTTCGAGAGGATCCTGAGTCCCTCGGGGCCATTACAAGGCCATCTCGTTAGACCTTCGGATCAGGGAGTGCCGAGGCGTATCGCATGGATTCAGTGCGTGGGCTCGCGGGACATCCACCATGCCAAAAACGCTTACTGTTCATCAGTCTGCTGTACCTATGCCATTAAAGAGGCGGTCGTTGCCAAAGAACATTGCCCGACACCTCTTGAGACGACGATTTTCCTTATCGACCTCAGGACCTTTGGAAAAGGGTTTGAACGCTATTATGAAAGGGCGAAGAGAGACCATGGGGTAAAATTCGTTCGAGCCAGAATCACCACTATCTACCAGGAAAGCGACGGCGACCTGACCCTCAGATACTTCGATGAGGATCAGATCAAAGAGGAGAGATTCAGCATGGTCGTTCTCTCCGTGGGCCTTCGGCAACCCGATGAGACAAAAACCCTGGCAGGGAGACTCGGGTTGAAGCTCAACCAATATGGGTTCTGTGAGACCGGAGATTTTTCGACAGTGGCCACTTCAAAGCCTGGGATTTTCACTGCTGGGGTTTTTAGCGGTCCAAAGGATATTCCTGAGACCGTGATGGAGGCAAGTGCTGCTGCAAGCGAGGCCTCCTGTCTTATCTCGGCGTCAAGGCACACTCTCACCACTGAAAAACAATATCCACCTGTAAAGGAGGTAACAGAGGAGCAACCAAGGATCGGGGTCTTTGTTTGCCATTGTGGTATCAATATCGGTGGGGTGTTGAATGTCCCCGGCCTTAAAGAGTATGCCAGGTCTCTGCCCAATGTGGTCTTTGCTGATGAGGCCCTCTTTGCTTGTTCGCAGGATAGTCAGCAGAAGATCAGAGAGGTTGTCAAGGAGTACTCTCTGAACCGACTGGCCGTCGCTGCCTGCAGTCCACGAACCCATGAGCCTCTATTCCAGGAGACGCTCAGGGAGGCCGGGCTCAATAAGTACCTCTTCGAAATGGCCAATATTCGCGACCAGTGCTCATGGGTCCACATGAATGAACCGGAGAAGGCGACAGAGAAGGGCAAAGACCTGATAAGGATGGCGGTTGCCAAGGCGAGGCTGATTGAACCATTGAGCCAGATATCCCTTGAAGTCGATCGCACTGCCCTCGTTATCGGAGGTGGAATCTCGGGGATGGTTGGTGCCCTTCAGCTTGCGAGGCAGGGGTTTGAGGTCCATCTGGTGGAGCGGACTTCAGAGTTAGGTGGCATCGCCAGAAGGCACCATCATACCCTTGAAGGTAAGGATGTCCAAGCCTATTTGAATAAACTGATCGCTGAAGTGTCTCGAGAGCCGCTCATCCGTGTACACAGAGAGACTGATATTCAAGAGGTCAGCGGGCATGTGGGGAACTTTAAGACCACATTAAAGGATCGGTCGAAAGGGGATGTCGAGGAGATCGAACACGGAATCGCAATCCTTGCAACAGGTGGGGAAGTTTATCAGCCGAATGAATACCTTTACGGGAAAGACCCCAGAGTCTTCACCATGCTCGACTTAAATGACGAAATCGCAAAAGGGAATCCTTCTGTCGTGGGAAGCAAGAACTTAGTGATGATCCAGTGTGTGGGGTCTCGAGAGCCGGAAAGGCTCTACTGCAGTCGGGTTTGCTGCAGTGGATCGATCAAGACCGCCCTCAAATTGAAAGATATCAACCCGGAAATGAATATCTATATCCTCTATCGGGACATCCGTACCTATGGATTCAAGGAGCCCTATTACCAGGAGGCAAGGGACAAAGGGGTTACCTTTATCCGTTATGAGGTAGACGATAAACCTGTGGTGGGAGCGGTAAAAGAGGACGATAAGGATTGCCTCAGAGTTAGCCTTAAAGATCCCATTCTGGGCGAGCCTGTATTCATTGATGCAGATATCATAGGCCTAGCCACTGCCATTGTTCCTGCATCTGGAAAGGAGAAAATCGCTCAGCTCTTCAAAGTCCCG
>JBFMAE010000088.1:0-17200 GCA_040756085.1 Thermodesulfobacteriota bacterium
TAGTAATAGTAGGGTTTAATGCCTCAATGTTGTTTGGAATTTTTTTGCTCCTTTTCGGGGCTCCCCTGATATTTTTTTTAATTGTGATTTACAGTAGGATCCTCTTGGAAATGGCCCTTGTGATTTTCCGTATTGCTGACCAGACGACCAAGAAAGGGGAAAAGTCGGAATCAAGGGATGGCATCCAATGGAATTTATGAACTGACTTTTGCCCTTCCCAATTAAGGTACTTCATTTCTGATAGTGTTGTAAGGTTTATTTTCATTCTTACGTTCAAGGGCAAGTATTTATTTTTATCTGATTGATTTCCATTTGTAACATGGTAGGAAGGACATTATTACAGTTCTCAGACTGCCCTCTCTGATTGTGCCATTCCAACACCTGCTTGCCATCCTTCTCCAACCAGTTCGTCACTACAGCATGATAAAAATAGGACTCTCCTCTCTCAAATAATCCCCCCTGCCTCCGTATCTCCCGCTTGATCACCAAACGAAAAACCTTTAAAAGGACAATTAAAAGGATTGTTTAAGCTATAGATTTATGATAATATTTCATAAATTTTGAGGAGGTTGACTTTAATGGATATTAAAAAGATTTTAAAAAAGATTGAGGAAACCGAGACTCCAAAAGTGAATAAAGTGGCGATTGCTTACTCAGGAGGGCTGGATTCCTCTCTCGCTATTGAGTTGCTCAGACGAAAATATAAAACAAAAAAAATACTCCCCATCACGATCGATGTAGGACAGGGAGAGGAGGAAATCCAGGAGAGCCGGCGGAAGGCAAAAGTTCTCAAGATCAAACCTCTCTTTTTCGATCTTCGAAGAGAATTCACTGAAGTCTGGATCGCAAAGGCCATTCAGGCCAACTCCGATTACCTGGGTTACCCTGTCTCCACCTCGATGACCCGACAGATCGTCGCAAGGAAGGTGGCAGAAGTCGCCCTCGAAGAGGGATGCGATGCCATCCTCGAGGGATCGAGTGGAAAAGGCAATGACCAGTATCGTATGCACAATGTCTTTAAGATGTTTGCCCCTGACCTGAAGATACTGGTCCCGGTGAGGGATTTCGATTTAACCCGATTGGAAGAGGAAGCATTGTGTAAGGCGTGGTGTGTCCCGGTGACCGAGACGATCACCGGAGGCGATGACAAGACGATGTGGTGCCGATCGATCGCTAGTGGTGCCATCGATCTGAATCAACCTCTTCCAGATAATATCTGGATGTGGTACTGGCCCCTTGAGAAGTCCCCTGATCAGCCATCTTTCATCACGCTTGAGTTTGAAAAAGGGATCCCGGCCAAATTGAATGGAAAGCGGAAGCCCCTTGGGGAGATTATCCCGGCAATCAATGTGATCGGAGGTATCCATTCGATCGGAAAGATCGATATGTTTGAGGACGGGATCATGGATCTCAAGAGCAGGGAGATCTATGAGGCCCCTGCGGCAACGATCATCCTCAAACTCCATCGAGATTTAGAGCAGTTCTGCCTCACCAAGGACGAAATTCAGTTTAAGAAAGGGATCGATCAGAAATGGGCCTACCTGATCTATCATGGGATGGCCTATCATCCCTTGCGATATGATCTCGATGCCTTCATCGAGACGTCTCAGAAGATGGTCAACGGAAAATATAAGGTCAAACTCTTTAAGGGAAATATTGAAATCGTCCATCGAGAATCGAAAACGAGCCTCTTCTCTCCGGAGATCCGTTCCATTAAAGCCACCGGTTTCGATCAGAGGCGCTGTGCTGATGCAGCCTTTATTCGCGGGCTTCCGTTTGAGATTTTAGCCAAAAGGAAAACGAAATAGTATGTTATAGATGAAAGATAAGCTCTAATAACCCAAATTTGAAATCCCCTCACCCTTCCCCTCTCCCCCATGGGGAGAGGGATGCCTGCCTGACGGTAGGCAGGGGGTAAGGGGGCCGATTGGGAGATTGAAGATGAAGATAGAAAAATTATGGGGTGGGCGATTTGAAGAAATGCCTCCCAAGGAGATCGTCGATTTTCTTTCGGGGAGAGATGTGAGAGGAATCCCACCGTGCGATGAACGACTGATTCCCTATGATCTATGGGGGACCCGGGCCCATGTCCTCATGCTCTGCCACCAGGGTCTTCTTCCAAAAAAGGATGGTAAGAAAATCCTGAAAGGATTGAGGGAATTAGAAACCCTTTATCAAAAAGGAAAGTTTGTATTAGATCCAATCAAAGAGGATGTCCATTCCAATATTGAAAGTTTCCTCATCGAGCGATTGGGGATCGAAACGGGTGGGAGGGTCCATACGGGGAGGAGCCGGAACGACCAGGTTGCACTCGATATGCGGCTCTACCTCCGTGATCAGGTCTTAGAATTTATTGGAGGGTTGATCCGCCTGATGGAGACCCTCCTACAACGGGCTGAAGAAAATCGTTTGACGATCATGCCTGGCTATACTCACCACCAGCATGCCATTCCCACCACTTTAGGTCACCTGCTTCTCTCCTTTGCCGAAGCGCTTCAGAGAGATGTTCAGAGATTTATCCATTGGTTTGTCCTGTTCAATAAAAATCCTTTGGGAGCAGCCGCTGGCTATGGCACCTCTTTTAACCTCGGCCGACAATTGACATCAAAGCTTCTCGGATTTGATGGTCCTACAGAAAATGTGACCGATCCTATCACCCAGCGATGGGAGCCAGAGGCTGAACTGGCCTATGCCATTTCGGTGATGATGGATCATCTCTCAACGATTTCCCAAACCTTCATTTTCCTTTCCACCAGTGAATTTAATATGGTCTGGCTGAACGATCGACATTGTACGGGCAGTTCCATCATGCCACAGAAGCGAAATCCTTGTTCCTTAGAAGTGATTAAGGCGAAGGCTTCTTTTGCCCATGGCGTAGTGGTCAGCCTCCTTTCGATCGGCAAAGCCCTCTTCATGGGATATAATCGGGATACTCAATGGACGAAATATTGGATCATGGATTTGGTGGAAGAGACGAAGCCTGCCCTCCCTGTGATGTCAGATGTGATCCAACTGCTCCGGGTCAATAAAGCTCAAATGTTTGAGCAGGCTCAAAAGGGTTTTGTCGGTGCTACCCCTTTAATGGAATGGATGGTTCATCGCCACTCTCTTCCTTTGCGAAAAGCTAAGATGGTTATGGAGAAGGCGGTGAAATATTCTGACCAAAAGATGGGAAGGGTTTCCTATCAAAGTTTAGAAAAGGCCCTTGGTGAATTGAAAATCAATATCCCGATCACTGAAGAGGATGTCGAGGAGATCCAGAAACCTGAAAAGATATGGGCTCATCACGAGAAAGGGATGAAAGAGAATATCCTATCCCTTCAAAAGAGAGTGAAAGCCGATAAAGAATGGTTGACAGGGAGAAGAAGAAAGATTGAGAAGACAAAGACATTGGTTTCCAAGATGGAGAAGGATCTATTGATTTGAGAATTCTTCCAGTGGATATGGAAAGGTAACATAAAGGGAACTGGCGTTGATTACCTTTTAGAACCCAATGGAATCATGAACCCCGGGAAGATATTTGAATAGAATAATTTCAAATGACAAAGCTCCTGCCCGCCGCAGGCAGGGACTTTGAAATTTGACATTAATTTGTAATAAGAAACTATTTAAGAGGAGGATGATATGGGAAAAGTGGAAGGGGTTATCAAATCTGAAATCGTACGTTTGGCAAAAAGAGAGATGCGGAAGATTTCCGTTCCGTTGGGCAGGGATGTCCGATCCTTGAAGAGCACGGTCTCTCAACTTCGAAAAACAGTCCTGGCACTCGAACGACTCACCGCTCATCAGCAAAAGGCGTTGAGTAAAGCAAAGATGCCGTTGGAAGCACCCCAGGAAGAGGTGGAGGTCTCCCGTTTCTCTCCCCGTTTGATACGGAGCCTTCGCAGGCATTTGGACATTACCCAGAAGGAGCTGGCAGCCCTTACAGGAGTCACTGTGGGGGCGATTCATCAGTGGGAAAGCGGTATGTTTAAGCCAAGTCTGAAGAAGAAGAGTGTCCTGGTGGCCCTTCGAAAGCTCGGCCGCCGTGATGTGAGAAAACTTCTTGAGGGGAGAGAGGCTGAAGTGGCGAAGAAGAAGGCTCAACCGCGCCGCGGCAGAAGCACGAAAAAGACCCGGAAGAAATAACATCCCTTTCTCTCATGATCCAGTTAAATTTTTTACTTCTAACTTTTCTTGCCGTTTTTTTATTTCGGTCTGGAATCCAATACTACCTCCACCGGATTAATATTTCTTACCTTCGCCAGCACGGAAGAATTGTCCCAGAAGTTTTTCGGGAAACGGTAGATCACGAAAAGCTTTCGGAGATCTCCGCTTATACTGTGGACTCTGACAATTTCAGCATGGTTGCCACTCTGGCCAACCAGGCACTTTTTCTGATTATTTTGCTGTCCGGGTTTTTACCATGGCTGATGAAAGTGATCCATCCATGGGGATCTGGGCCGATTATTAAGGGTTTAATTTTCTTTGCCGTCCTTTCGATGTTCGCAAACCTGCTTCGCATCCCTTTCAGCCTTTATGATACGTTTGTAATCGAAGAACGTTATGGATTTAATGTGATGACCCTCAAAATGTGGATTTTTGACCTGTTGAAAGGCTTGATCATTTTAGCTGTCCTGGGCGGGCTGCTTCTCTGGCTTCTTTTAACTTTGGTGATTTATGGCGGGAAAGCCTGGTGGGTATGGGCATGGATACTGGTCGGTGTGTTTGAATTGTTCGTGCTGTGGTTATTTCCAGTGGTCATCGCCCCACTGTTCAATAAATTTGAATCGATTGAGGATAATGTGCTGGAAAATCGTATCAGGGCGTTGATTGAAAAAGTGGGATTCCGGGTCAAAGGAGTGTTCAAGATGGATGCGGGCAAGCGCAGCAAGCATACCAATGCTTTTTTCACCGGGATCGGCAGGAACAAACGGATTGTTCTTTTTGATACGTTATTAGCATCCCATACCGAGGAGGAAGTTTTTGCTGTCCTGGCTCATGAAGTAGGACACTGGAAGAAAAAACATATGCTCAAGCAGATCATCCCTTTAGAAATATTGTCCCTGGCTGTTTTTTATGTGGTAGCCAGATTCTTGGATTGGCCTTTGCTTTATCAGACATTTGGTTTCCAAGAACCCATTCCCTATGTTGGTCTATTTCTGATTGGGACAATGGTCAGCCTGCTGGGCTATTTCGCTCAACCACTGGGATCAGCAATTTTAAGAAAGTTCGAACGGGAGGCGGATGATTTTGTATGGGAGTTGATGAAGACAGGAGAGCCTCTGCGCAATGCCCTCAAGCGGCTGGCTTCTGACAATCTGGCAAATTTGTTCCCCCACCCTCTTTATGCATGGTTCTATTACTCTCATCCACCACTGGTCGAACGCATCATGAGACTTAAAAATGTGCCCCCCTCACCCCATCCCACTCCCCTGCCTACCGCAGGCAGGCGCCAGGGGTGGGGAAAGATTTTTGAGGGGATTATTTAATAAGTGAGTAGGAGAAGAAAATGGATCTTAAGCATTTTGAGAACATGGAAACATCAGAACTTAAAAATTACATTCAATTCTTACTCTGGCATTATCGGGTGATAGATGCCTTCTGGTTTATCTATGTAAGCGAACGATTTAATCAGACCACGGCTGAACGGATCAATGAGCAGGTCTGGGGCCGGGTCGCTGGAATGGCTGCAAAGGATCTTATCCAACGGTTTGATATCAAGGATAAAGGGCTCAAGGGGTTTGTCAAGGCCTTAAGGTACTTTCCGTGGACTATCCTCGTTGGTTATCAAATTGAAGAAAAAGAGGACGAAGTGATCATCACCGTGCCCAATTGCATTGTCCAAGAGGCTCGTCTCAACAGGGGATTGGGAGAGTTTGTATGTAAAGAGATGCATCGAGGTGAGTTTGCAGGCTTTGCCCGAGAGATCGATGAGCGGATTGAGGTGGAATGCCTTTTTGCCCCACCTGATCCTCATCCCAAGGAACTCTTTTGCAAATGGCGGTTTAGACTGAGAGGTTAATTGCGTCCTTCCATCGTTCGGTTGGATGGATATTAAAATGGTTACTACTAAATCTTTGTGCGTTCACAGAATCGATTTCTTTAAATAAAGGGAGGAGCCAATGAAAGGAGTTGAACGATCGATTTTTTATTTCAATCAACCAGGAGTAGAGAATACAGACGATATTGTGGAGATTGTTTATCAACGACTAAGAGAGGGTGATATCAAGAGTGTCGTGGTGGCAAGCTCCAGTGGTGGTACAGGCCTCAAATTTGCAAAGAAAATGGCCAAAGAGACAAATCTCGTCGTCGTAAGTTCCCATCCAGGTTTTTCCAAACCGGGGGTATGGAACTTCAACTTAAAGATTTTGAAAGAATTGCAATCCATGGGTTGTAAGGTGGTGAGACAGAGCCATATCCTATCCGGCTTAGAACGGTCCTTCAGTAATAAATTTTCCGGTGCTTCCCATACCGAAATCGTTGCAGAAGCTCTGCGTTCTCTTTTCGGAGTAGGAATGAAGGTAGCGATTGAATGTTCGATTATGGCGGCCGATAGCGGTGCCATTCCCATCGAAAAAACAATTTCTGTTGGAGGAACCTCATCAGAAAAAGGGCAGGGGGCAGATTGTGCAGTTGTGGTATGGCCTTCACACTGTAATAACTTTTTTGACTTTCGAGTCCTCGAGATTCTCGCCAAACCTTTTAAAAGGGATACGAAGAGGGGTTCTTAAGAAGAGCTAGTTCCTTTTTAAGGATATGTTTTCTAAGTGGAGATTCACCTACCTCGCGCCTCCCCCGAGGTCGTCTGCATCCTTGGCATCATCATCTTCGTGTCGGGTCTCATCACGCCCCTCTTCGGGCTCGAGCGTTTCCGCAGACTCCTCAATTGGTGGTCTGCACGGCGGCCTGTCAAAAGTTTGCGGTCAGGCATAAATAGTTAAATATTGGCAATTGAATGAACTATTTCACTGAAACGGAAGGGAGGAGAAATAAGAAATTAGTCATGCCTGGCACCAAGTTCAACTGCCTTTATCAATGAAAATGAAACAAATCGAAGGGCCCAACTGGACCACGGAGTTTATTGGGAAGAACCTTTGGTTGGGTTTGCCCGGGGTATGGATCCCCTCTTTTTTGAATATAAAACCATTATCGGTCCTTTCCATCTCACTCCGAGGGAGATCATCTCAGCAGCACTAAAAGAGAGGGGAAGGGGCCTCCTCTTCACTGAAGTTGAACAGATCAGTGTCATCTCATGGGTTCTTCCCGCTTCTGAAGACACCCGCAAAAGCAATCGTCAGGAAACCCAATTTCCCTCCAAACTCTGGGCCTACACGAGAGATTTCGGTGAAGCCTGTAATAACAACCTCAGGAGGCATGTTGTAACTTTCTTAGAGAATTTAGGTTTTGTGGCAGTCGCACCCTTTCTCTCCTCCGCCTTTCAGTGGGTCAGGGATGAGAAGATGGGGTTGGCTTCAACCTGGTCTGAACGCCATGTAGCTTATGCCTGCGGCCTTGGAACCTTCGGCCTGAACGACGGTCTCATCTCTCCTAAGGGAATGGCTATTCGAATCGGGAGTGTTGCCACGCTTCTCAAGTTGACACCGAGTGAGAAGAAATATCGCCACTACAGGGAAAATTGTCTTCGGTTTCGAAACGAAAAATGTGGAAGGTGCATTCCGCGATGTCCTGCGGGCGCTATTACGGAAAAGGGTCATGACAAAAACAGATGTCAGGAATATATTGACTCCCAGGCTCTGAAGGCAAAGCGTCTCGAATATGGATTGAAAAACCCTCCTCCCTCCTGCGGCCTCTGCCAAACTGGTGTTCCCTGTGAGTCTGAAATCCCAAGGCCAGACCTGATCGCTTAAGTAGCTCTTTACGGTTTTTCAACTCCTTAAAGAGACACTTCTCACTCTATTTGTCGAGGTCACCATTTTACTCCCCTAAACTCCCCCCGCCAAAGCCTGGTGAACTTCATAGAACAATTTCTCAGAGTTGCATGTTCGCCATAAAAACCTTGCATTTGCGGCATACCTTCATTTTCTTGGTCCAGCTTTTACGATCTATTCCTTCGCATATCGTCCCATTGATGAACCAGCACAGATTGCCTACATCAAATTCCCAGGCTGGACAGACCTGACGAGTTTCCGTGGGGCAGTTCCGAATCTCCCAACATGGACGCGTCTCATATCTTTTCTTGAGGGCCCAGAGAAAGAGCATATGACGCTCTATGTGCACCGGCACATTCCGCCAGCCTTGTTCAAAGCTCTGAACCGCCTTGAGAGAGACACCCAGAAGTTGCGATATTTGCTTTTGGGTTTTCAGAAGTTTTTGGCGAAGATAATAAAACTCCTTATTGTCCGTAGATTTCACTCCTTCCAATGATAGATATATGGAGAGAAAAACAATAGAAAAAACACTTGACAATATATACCACAACGTGGTACATAGCATCAAGTCTTTTAAACTCCAATTTAAGAATTTGTCGATAGAGAGAAAATTAAAAAATGCGGAGGTGAAAAAGATGGCAATAAGCCGAAGAGAATTCTTAAAAAACTCAGCAGCAGTGGCTGGGCTTGCCACCATAGGTGATTTCTTTTTTAACTTATCTGATGTGATGGCAAAGACAGCTAAAGACGTCCCCTTCGCACCGACAGAGGACGTCCTGATACCTTCCACAGACGTAATGTGCGTGAACTTCTGCGGCATCAGGGTGAGAAGGTTAAACGGGGTTGTCAGGGCGATTTATGGAAATCCGGAGAATCCGCAGAACGCAGGGCATCTCTGTCCCAAGGGTGTTTCAGGTATCTTCGACACCTACAATCCTTACAGAGTAAAAGTTCCTCTTAAACGTACCAACGCAAAGAAAGGACCTGGAGAGGACCCGAGGTGGGTAGAAATAAGTTGGGATGAGGCTTTTAACACCATCGCGGAAAAGCTAAAGAAGATCAAGAGCGAGGACCCCAAAAAGTTCATCTGGCAGCACGGACACGGCAAGTATCTCATTCGGGACCAGTTCCCGAAGGCCTTCTGTAAAGCTTTTGGCACACCGAATGTGATTCACCGAACAACAGTCTGCGAAGCCGCCAGGCATGTGTCGGATGAATTAACGTGGGGCTACCACGCTTTCTTGCCCGATATCGATCACTGCACCTATATGCTCAACTTCGGCGGGAATTATTTCGAAGCCGAACAATGGGCCCGATGGCTGGATCGAAAGACCATCGAGGCCATGGAACGGGGCATGAAGCTCGTGGTGGTAGAACCAAGGCTATCGAATCTGGCAGCGAAGGCCCATGATTGGGTACCGATACGACCGGCGACCGACGTGGTATTCCTCCTTGCGATGGCAAACGAGCTCATTAGCAACAGATATGTGGATGAGGAATTCCTATTAACCTACACCAACGCCCCCTTCTTGGTAGGTGAGGACGGAAAGTTCCTGAGGCAGGAGAAGAAGGAGCTCGTATGGGACAAGAAGAGTAACTCTGCGAAGCCTTACGAAGGGGACGTCGAACCAGCCTTGGGTGGGAGCTATCGTATCGATGGGAGGACTTACCGCACTGCCTTTGAGGTCTTTAAAGAGGGCATTAAGGAGATTACCCCGGAGTATGCTTCAAAGGTTTGCGACACTCCTGTGGATACCGTCAAGAGAATAGCCAGGGAGTTCGGGGAGAATGCAAAAATAGGGGCAACGGTTGTGAAAGACGGTAAGGTCCTGCGATACCGTCCCGTTGCGATTCATACCTTTAGAGGGCTGAGTGCCCACGAGTACGGGGTTCAAAACAACAGAGCCCGACAGATCGTTATCATGCTGGTAGGAGCATTTGACGCTGTGGGAGGGATGAATCTTCACGATGTCTATAAGAATCCAAAATATATGCAACCCGCGAAATGCGAATATCCACCAAAAAGAGTTGATCTCCAAGAGAGCGTATACTTTCCGCATTCTACTCACAACGTAGCACAACAAGTGGCCTTGACCCTCGCAGATCCCAAGGCTTATGGACTTCAGTATGAGCCGGAGATGATGATGTGCTACGCCACGAATAGGGTCTTTTCCACCTCGGACATAGCCAAGCAAATAGAAGGTTACAGGAAAATATTCACAGTCGTAATCGATACGATTATTACGGAACAGGCGGACATGGCAGACATCGTCCTGCCTGACAAGAGCTATCTCGAATCCTGGCACTGGTCGGATACGAGGTGGAATCTGGAGTATAAACACGCGGCGATACGCCAGCCGATTGTGAATGCTTACGGCCTCACTCACGATGCCTTCGATATCTTGATGGAGCTTGCCGGGCGCATGGGTATGCTCGATAAGTACATCGAAGGGATCAATAAGAATTGGAAGACCAGCCTGGCTCCGGGAAAGAAGTACTCATCGGAGGAGATGGTGGCAGCGATTGCGAAAGCAAGTGGAACGGACATAGAGTATTTCAAAGAGCATGGCCTGAAGAAGAAAAAGCTCAGTGTCGAGGACGTTTATTTGAAGGGCGTGGAGTCGAAGTTTAAGGGATCGGGGAAACCAAAGATGCACTTCTATTGCGAAGAGCTCGTCCATACGGCCGAAAAGGTGAAGGAAACTGTCGAGAAGAACAACATTAAGAACATCGATGTAAGCGACCTCGACGTTGTCTACTCTCCCTTACCCAAAAAGGAGCACGCATTTCCAACACCCCATAAGACGGCTTCTCCACAGTACGAGTTTTATCTCATCACGTACAAACGGATGTACCTGAATCAGAGTAACAACGCCCTCGTTCCAGTTCTCCGTGAGATTGCCCATGACAGCGATGAAAACTTCGTGCTGATCAATCCCTTAGCGGCGAAGAAGAAGGCTATCAATGAAGGGGACATGGTCGTTGTTGAATCGAGGGCCGGCAAGACAAAGATCAGAGCCAAACTCAGCGAAGGCATCCGCCCGGACACGGTGGCGATAAGCTACCACTATGGACACTGGAGTAATACCTTCCCTGGGTATGCCAAGAAGGGTGCAAGTCCCAACTGGGTGTTGGAACTTCATCCTGACAGAATATCCGGTATGAATAGTTTTAATGACACCAAGGTTAAAGTCTATAAGGCTTAAGGAGGGAAATGAACAATGAAGAAGTACGGGATGGTCATCGATCTAAAGCGCTGTTTCGGCTGTCGCGCCTGTGCTGCAGCATGTAAGACAGAGAATGCTGTCCAGTCGGGAAATTACTGGCTCTTCGTCCTTGAATACGAGCAGGGAAAATACCCCAATGTCCGGAGGAACTTCGTTCCGATGAACTGTATGCATTGCGAAGACCCTCCTTGCTTGAAGGCATGCCCTGAGAAGGCGATCTATAAGAATGAATATGGAGTGGTGCTCTTCGATTATCAGAAGTGTAAAGGAAGGAGGTATTGCATCGCGGCCTGTCCCTACGGGGTGATCAATTACATTGAAAAGGAAAAGACATTTTACCCTGTAAACAATCCCGATAAGGGCCCCACACCTTATGAAAAACTTCCCGTGCAAGCAACGCATCCACTTCATAGAAAGAGGGCAAAGATCGCTGAAAAATGCATCCTCTGCTGGCATCGGCTCGAAAAGGCCATCAAGGACGGGAAGAAACCTGGAACCGATTATGATACCTCGCCAGCCTGCATCCCTGTCTGCCCTGCAAATGCAAGATTTTTTGGAGACCTCAACGACCCGAATAGTGAGGTTTCCCAGTTGATAGCTAAGAAGCGCGCAACCCAGCTCAAAAAGGAGTTCGGAACAAGACCACAGGTTTATTACATCATATGAGGGAGGATGGTCGAATGAAAGCACAGAAGATCATTGCAATAGTTATCTTCTTTCTGGCGGGCACAACCTTTCTGCCAGGCTACGCGTTCGGACAGAAAGCGATGAATCTTCCAGAAACGGCCAAGAAGATAAAAGAGAAGAAAATAAATGTCGGAAAGATCCCAAACATGGATCTGGAGAACCGTTTCCACAATATCCATAACAAGGTTCTCGGTTTGGAATGCGAATCCTGTCACATCTCAAATTATGCGGCCGATTATTTGTACATGAGTAAATACAAACTGCCCGAGAGGGGTTCTCCGGGAGTGGTTGACCGGGGTATTTGCTTGGGCTGTCACAAGGCAAACGGACCGGCGGCGACAAAACTTTATGGCACTGCGGACAAGTGATCACTGGTTCAGAGGAGATTTTGTGGCGAGGAACCATTTTTTTCAAGGATCCGAGATTGATTCTTCCCTGATGGGAAGACAAGCAGAGGAGCGTACCAAAGTCTATGTGCTTCTCAGCACATTCTATCTGAAGAAACCGGGCGGAGACTTCGTTGAAAAACTTCAACATGGCGATTTTCTTGGGCATCTCCAGAGCATCACCTCGCAAATAGATGGTGAATTGGCTGAGGCTCTAAAAGTTATGGAAAGGTTTATAAAATCTTCAAAGGGGATGCCACAAGAGGAACTTGCAGAAGACCTCGCCGTGGACTTCACGAGGCTCTTTCGTGGTATCAAACCTGGATACGGCCCTTCCCCTCCTTACGAATCCATTTACAAAGGCGAAGGCAGGATCGTGGGTGAATCCACGTTAGAGGTCATGAAGATGTATGACCAATCAAATGTGGCGATGACTGAGGAATGTGCAGGCCCTCCCGATTACATCGGAACCGAACTAAAATTTCTGGCGATGCTCTGCTATAAAGAGTCAGAGGCATGGAGAACGAATCACCCGGATCATGCGTTAGAATTTCTGAGAACAGAACTTATATTCTTGGACAAACACGTATGTAGGTGGGTGCCAAAATTTTGCAGGCTGATGAAAAAAGAGGCTCGAAGCAATTTCTACAAAGGCATTGCAGGACTGACGAATGGGTTTTTGACGCTTGATAGAGAGCAGATTCACGCGACGTTGGAAGGATTCGAAAGGCGGAATTGAATGAACATTGAATGGTCTACCTATTTGCTTACATCCCAAAAAAGGGGAGAACTTGCCTATGAAATCCGATTTCGCCACATCGCTGCTTGAAACCCAGAAGATTCATGGCCATCTTTGCGCCGGACAAGTACTCGGCATTCGGATGTCCTTACTTGGTCTCAGAGAGATTGGCATTCGAGAGCCGAAGGGAGAGGATAGGAAGAATCTAATTGTTTTTGTCGAAATAGACCGGTGCGCCACCGATGCCATTCAATCTACAACGGGCTGTAGTTTTGGCAAGAGGACGATGAAGTTTTTTGACTATGGCAAAATGGCCGCAACCTTTTTGAATCTTAAGACCGGTAAAGCAGTAAGGATTGCAGCAAAGGAAGAGGCAAGACAAAAGGCAAAGGGATATTTCCCTGAAATCGGTGACAAAGATTTGGCTCAACGTGAAGCTTACAAAGTGATGCCTGATGACGAGTTATTTCTTGTCCAAGATGTCGTGGTTACCATCCCGGATCATGACCGACCCGGACGACCACTTAGTCATGTGATATGTGATGTTTGTGGGGAAGGGATCAATGACCGGCGAGAAGTCCGATTAAATGGGCAAGTGTTGTGTCGGCCATGTGCAGAAGGGAGCTACTACCGGATGGGGATAGGATTTTTCATTCAGCCTGATATAGTGAAACAAAGAATAAGGGTTGGAGATTTGGGAAAACAGGGGCCATCTGTAGACTAAGCATTTCTATGCCTCCAACGAATTGAAATTATCCACTCAAGGACTTCAATTAGAAAATTTCTTAAGTTAATACTTACCATTCCATTTTTTTCATTAAAAAAAGAGGAAGTTTTCAAACCATTTCCGAGTGACTCGCTAATCAGAATGTTCGCAGATATCTGTTGATGAACCTGGCCACGAAGATTATTCTCCCTATCCTTTTCGTCCTTGTCCTGTTCGTGGGCGGATTTACCTTGCTGATCACAAGATCGCAGAGAGCCATGTTTGAAAAATCTACTTTGCATTACACCAAAGTCCTCGGTGAGACGATTTATGATAGTATCACGACTGAAATGAAATTGGGGAGAAGCGATCTAGTCCAGGAAACCCTTGAACACATAGGACACGGTTCTTCTCAAATTCGTACCCTTCGAATCTTCGATCCCCGAGGCCAAATTTTTAAAGTCGGTAGATCCCAAGGATGTGCGAAAGAGAGTTGATCTAAATCTTCTAAAAGATTTGAAGGAAGAACCTGCCCTGTCTGAAAGCCGAAGAAATGGGGAACTGATATTATCCTTCATCAAACCTTTTCCGAATAGGCCCTTATGTCAAAAATGCCACGACCCAAAGGAGAATATTATTGGCTTTTTGGCTCTGGACGTATCCGTTAAACCCATTGAAGAGTTAGTTTCATCGAGTCAAAAGCTTATCCTGGGAGGGATGGGAATAACTCTGTTGTTGATAGCCGGCTCAATTCTTTTAATCACATCCAGGTGGGTACGAGCCCCCTTATCCAGAGTTGTGCGCGCAATGAGAAGCGTAGAAGAGGGCGATCTTGATGTGAGAGTCCATCTCTCCTCGAGAGATGAATTGGGCAGGGGGACTCGAACGTTCAACTCAATGGTTGAAACCCTCAGGAAAAATAAGAAGGATTTAGTATTACAGCGACAAAATTTTAGTAGACAATTGAAATGGAATCTGCTATACTTATAACCAAGGCGTATGAAAGAGGCCACGGCTTAGAGATTTTGGAGCTACCGGAGACGATAGATTCCGGTAGAAAAGATATGGTGCGCCTTTTCAAGAATGCCGTTTTAAAGGAAAGCAGGTCCATGTCAGATGTCCGTGTTCCTTTCTTCGAAAAACCTGTCGAAACTCTCTTCGGGACTTTAAAATCCTTACGACCCATCACGTTGGAATTAGTCAGTGGATCTGATTTAGAACCTGTTTGGGACTATCTGGTCAAACAATATCATTACCTCGGCTATCAAAAGCTGTTGGGCCATCGTTTAAAGTATCTTGCGCTTGTTGGAGAGCATCCAGTAGCGGCCCTTTCCTGGAGCGCTGCCGCCCTTAAGATTGGCGTTCGGGATCGCTTTATCGGGTGGTCTGAGGAGCAAAGGAAGAGCTTCCTCGACCGCATCGCCAATAACAGCCGATTTCTGATTTTTCCCTGGGTTCTGGTGCCTCATTTGGCTTCCCACGTGCTTTCCCTCAACATTCGCCGATTGCCCCGTGACTGGGAGGAACAATTTCATCAGCCCCTATGGCTTTTGGAAACTTTTGTGGATCCCTCCCGATTTAAAGGAACCAGTTATAAAGCGGCCAATTGGATCTTATGTGCTATAGCACATAAAATCCATTATGTGACGTCCGCAGTTATGTGACGTAAAGAAAAAGAAGCCTTTATTTTCGGTACAATTTCCTATTTGTACGTCACATAAGTAATCATGCCTAATATTCTACAACGCCCTTAGGAAAGCCATCACTTCCCGGCTATTGTGCCATTGTCTGCTGGTTTGCTGTGATGATGGGATTTCGCAATGAGCGAGCGCTTTTGCCTTCATCTCCAAATCAACCTCAGCGTAGATGTTAGTGGTGTTAAGAGATACGTGTCCCAGCCAGGCACGGATGGTGTTGATATCTACACCAGCCCGTAGGAGGTGGACTGCGGTCGTGTGCCGAATCGTATGTGCACTGACCTGTTTTGTGCGTAGTGAACGTACACGGTGGCTTGTCTTAAGGACATAGCGTTTGACGAGGGTACGGATTCCGAAGCGGGTGATGGGTTGATGACGGCGGTTTAAGAAGACTGCTTCGTGAGATGCACGTCCAGTAATAAGAGGGGCCAGTATCCTTGTCGTCAGCGTCCACAGCGGGCAATGACGCATTTTACCCCCTTTGCCATTGATTTTTACTGAAGGGGAGAGGCCCAGGTCCAGATCGTCGATGGTTACGTGTGCTGCCTCATCAGCCCGAGCTCCTGTGTTGTACAGAAAGAGCATCACAGCATAGTCCCTTTTTCCTTGTTCAGTGCGGCGGTCCGGAGCATTGAGGAGGGCGTCCATCTCAGGCTTTTCGAGATAGATCATTGTGGGTTTTGATGACTTTTTGAAAGGGATGCTTCGTATCTCGGCGCACCAAGCGACGTGCTCGGGGCTACGCTCGCCAATAAAGCGAGCTAAAGCATGGATCGCCGCGAGACGTTGGTTGCGTGTAACGATCGAGCAATCTCTCTGCTGCTCAATGTATTGGAGAAAGTCGCGGACAAGATTAGCTGAGATCTGTTCGATCGACAGGTGATCTACCGGCTGCCCCAGCCTCTGAGCGGCAAAGGGAAGCACCAAGGCTAATGTATCGCGGTAGCTCGCCTGCGTGTTGCGGGCAAGGTTTCGTTCTCCAACCAGATGCTCCATAAGGAAGCGCCTGATCCATGGACCGATGGGTTGCTTGTCAGTCTTCATCTTTTACCTCCTGTAAAGCATAGTGTTCGAAGCGACGACTCGCTTCATCCCGGAGTTCTGGAATGAAGCTCAGGTAGCGTTGGGTACCGGCAATGTCGAGGTGGCCCAAATAGGTGGATAACAGAGGAAGCAGGCGCTGAACATTAGCTCCTTGGCAGTACCACGCAACAAGTCTATGCACTGCCATCGTATGTCGAATGTCGTGCACACGGGGTTGATAACGAGCCTCCTTTTCACGATAGATCCCAGCCCATTTGCGGAGGGTCGGAAAGACTTTTCGTGCCTGATCATAAGTCAAGGCATTTCCAGATCGTGTAACAAAGAAGGCTGAATCCTCCCCTTGAGGGCAAGGCAGCTTTCGCCGTCTTTTCACATAACTTCGGAGTCTTTCCGTTAGCTGAGGGCCTATCGGTACCAATCGGGTTTTGAAGAATTTCCCGCTCCGAACCCTAATCAGGCTTTCTGAAAGATTGACGTCGGCCAATGTCAGTGAAAGGGCCTCTCCGATGCGGAGCCCGGTACCATAGAGGGTAAGAATGAGGGTATGGAAGGTATGGGCCCGAAGAGGACTCCATGGATTTTGGAGTTTATCCGCTGCCGCAAGAAGCCTGCGCAGTTGCTCCAGGGTATAAATGTTGGCGACAATGAAAACGGGGTCAAAAGTAACAGAGGTGGCCCCTTCAAACAACCCTTGAAACAGGGCTGATGACACACGTATACCTAGTATAACGTTTCATTAAAATATTTACATAAATAAGAAGTTTTGGTATATTGATTTCCAAAACGATTGGAGGGAATCAATATGCCAAAGAAGAGCCAAAAAGCAAAGTTGATTTTGTCTCC
>JBFMAE010000089.1:0-8409 GCA_040756085.1 Thermodesulfobacteriota bacterium
CCGTCTTATAGTATTCAACTGAGCGAAATTCCTGTTTCTCAACCTCAAACTTAATCTTGCCGTGGCCTCTCGTCCCTGATCCACCCAAAGCACTGTTTTCCAAGAGATGCATCGCCGAAAAAAGGCTCTTTAGAAGATTCTTGTCTTCATTGCGATAGATATCGAATATCATCTCAAAATGGAACTCAGAGCCTGCAGGGACTCTTTCCATTGTCCTTGGATTTGCTTCAGAAGTAACCCTGTCAATAGCATTCTCAGTTTTAAGCTCAGTGTAAATGTTCTCTCCAAACCATTGCCTCCACTTCGAAATCGTTGAATCACCAGGTATTTCTTTTCCAGTTTTTAGTTCCTCATATCCTATAGGGAACGCATCACGTACCGTAAGACGAGTTGGGGTCCCGCCTAAAGTGGCTACCGATGAGCCGAAGGTTAGGCATATTGGACATTGACTTATCAGACTTCTTATTTGTTCCTCTATCTCTTGTTCTTTTCTCTTTTTTTCTTGCCCTTGGAGTTTTTGAGCCTCTTCTTTAAGTTTTACGACTACAGGATCATTCTCACATGAATGTACAGGGAACTCACCTTTACCAGTCTGGAAAACCTTGTTTAATTCCCATTCTAAAAGGTGTCTCAATTTTCCCTTTAGAGAAGACCCAGGGATATATGGTAAATCAGTCAGTGGATCACGAATTACGATATTATCTACACCGCCAATTTCGATTCCTTCCTGAGTTCCGCCAATGTGCAACCCTGTTTCACATATGATTTTCCCTGTGATGATGTATTTCCCTTGAAATTGAAGATTCATTATTGTTCACCTCCTCTTTCATGCATGGCGCATCTTGTGATAGGCCAAAATTGATGTTAGAAGATCCATTACTTTTTCAAAGTCATTCTTATCTTTCAATTTTTCTTTGCTAAGGCAAATTTTCATTAAATCGTAGAATGTTTTTGGGATGAGACCTCTACCAGAAGCATAAGCGATTTCCGGTAAAAGTTTCATAACTTTTGTCCTGTCAAAAGGCTGGGATTTTAGCCCTCTCTGTATATCTTTCAAAGCATGAAAAACTTTTCTCAATTGAGTTGGTTTGAGTTCATCTTTCCCAAATTTTTGGGCAAGGCTATCAGCATATCCGTTTTCCTCACAGAATTTCGATGCATCAAGTTCCTTCATACTTACTAATTTTTTTAATTCCTCTAAAACCTCTTTAATCTCATAGGCCATTTTTATCCCTCCTTTCTTGTTATAAGGCTGACATAAGAAACAGGTATTTTCATTCTTCCTCTTTTTTCCATTACCTGACTTCTAAGGGCAAGTTTCTCTTCCACCTCCTTTTTTACCCTCCGGGTATGAGAATAGATAAATTGAGGAATCCAATTGATATCCTCTTTATCAGTTTCCCCTATCCTGAAATCCTTTTCGAGCTTTCTCAGGAAATAGACAAATCCCTTTGATAAAGGTTGCTCCTTATTTTGAACTTGCTCAGCCATTTCTTTGCCAAAGGATATTAAATTTTCAAAGGCTTTACCTCCTTCTACCCATTTAACAGTCTCATTGAATAATGTGACCCTATCTCTTCCTCCACTTTTAGAACTTTCTAACTCTTCCCCAGCCAACATAGAAAATCTTTGTACCGGAAATGCCGGTTTTACAAGAAGGATACCTCCTGAGAGTGTTATGTTAGGATTCTTAGATGTATATTCCCTAAAGTCCTTGTAAATCCTTATCGATAATTCGATAATTTGATCCCATGGCCCAATAATTAAGAGGTCGTCACCCCCGGAATAAACAATATAAAAGAGACTTTTGACCAACCCCTTCTTCAGGTCGCTATCTAATAAATCCTCGTCCCATTTGCTCGTAACTTTTTCGCAGATATTATTCAGCCAGGAATTAAAAAACAGTTCGAGGTTACTACTAAAAGTAGCAATTCTAGAGATGGAGGGTTGATCGATGCCCAAAGCGAAAAGTAACCCAAGATAGTCAACATCCATTTTTAGAACACCAAGATACTTGGCCCCTGAACTAAGTTCAGCGATCTCCTCGAATTCCATAACCTCACCACTCCTTACAGGTTCTTTGGGTTTGGGAAGAATATTGTAATCCTTAGTCACCAATGGGGCAGAGTTTCCGAGGAACCTGAATCCAAAGGAAATGGATTTCTTCTCCCTATTTTCTTGCAGAAAATCAAGGCCGCGCGTGTCTTCAAATTTGGGGTTGATGCGATAGATATTAAGCTCAGCGCTGTTATTTCCTTTGAGAAGCTGTTTCACCTCACCGTCATCCTGTAAAAAAACTGTTACTCCAAACTTTTCAAAGTCTATCGGTAAGCCAACAGAAAGTTCTTGTTGTCCGTAAGTAAATGACAGGAATTCTTTCTTTGGGAGATTGGAGCCCAAGTCGAAGTGGGTCTTGCATTGATGACACATTTGACCTTTAGGAACCGGTACATTTAAGCAAGAATTGCATAGGTCACTAACCTGCTCGGTTAAATGAAAGAAATCTTCTCTTGGAATCATTTTCTCAAATTTTCTTGTTTTAGACTCGGCGAGTTCATCTTCGGCCTTATTATAAACTTGGTCAAATTCAAAAAAGTCTCTGGGAGCAACCTCAACTGTTGCGAACTGAATATTCAATTCCCCATAAAATTCTTTTAAGAGCCATTCATCAAGGATTTTTTGAATATCTTTTAATTTTGCTTGCATCCACTCCGTATTTGGCAGTAAGACGTCGAATCTGCCACCGCCACAAAAGAGAATATTTGTAATAGGGAGTTCCATCTCCCTTATGATCCAATCAGATATCACTTCCGTCAAAAGCGAAATATAAAAAGACCTTCCTCGAAGCCTTTTTGAGGTTCCCTTCGCTTCTGCCTGTGGTTTTGTGATGCTGTAAACAAATTTTTGTATGCCGGCAATATCGGCTCTCAAAAGAATAAAGATTGGTTTTTTGCATGGTTCGGAGGAGTTGAGAATCTCTTGTCTTACCTTGGGAGGGTTTTCTTGATAATGCTTCCTTAAGGTTGTAATAATTTCAGACATTTCGGCATTTGGTAATTCGTTCTCAGCAATGAGCTTAAGGCAAGCTGCTATTGCACAAGTTACCTTTGAATGGTCAAAAAGAGAAACATCAGGGACAGTCCTATTGTATTTGTCATCTTCCCATGGGGTTGCTGAAGGCACAAAACTCCCAACTTCCTTTAGGATGAAATATAAGGATCTAAAATCAATAGCTTGATAAGTACCCAAAGATCTAACCTTGTCAATAAATCTATTCCAAATCTTACCGTATCCTCCTTCTTGAACTTTGGGCTCATCAGAAGGAAACAAAACTTCTTCATCTATTCTTAGGGAATCGAGATTGTAGTATTTTTCCTCTTTGCAATCCATTTTCAATCTTATCCTTGAAGTAACTGCCACAAGAGCAGCCTCGTTTGACTTAAAACGAGGTCTTTCTTCTTTGAATCTCTCTCCGGCAGCGAGCTTATCAGCTATATGGAGTATATATTCGTCACGTTTACTAGGGGTGTTATGATGCTTTTCAATAAGTTCAGCAATTTCCCTTGCATAGTCGGGGCCGAAAAATTCTCCCAAAGATTTGATGAAATTTCCAGAAAACTCAGCATGTTTAGCATGATATTGACCACCTTCTCTTTGTGATATTTTCCCAATATCATGTAGGAGTGCTGCTAAGATCACAGTCTGGAATTCTTTTTCGTCAAAGCCCATGTTTTCCTCCAACCGAATTAAACAAATTCAAGATTTGAAATTCAAGATTGAAAATTTAAAATTCAAGATTCGAGACCTAAGATACGACTCCTTTAATTTTTTACTGTTAAAAACCCTCAATTTTGAAGGATGTTTGCGTAAAGATAACCATTTATACAACCATATACTCCTCATCCTCTTGAAATGACTTACCTTTCCCAGAATGTTCCACTTCTCTAATGCATTTTTCGCACAGAATGTAATATCTCACGCTATCTTCAATGGGCTCGATAATTTCATCAATTTTTTCCTTCATTTCACCATATTTCTTTTGATTCAGGTTGCACTCAAAAACGCTCTTCAGAACCCTCTCACCAAAGTTCTTCATCGCTCTTGCCACTTTTGTTAGGCGCTTCGGGTCGCTGATATCATAACTGGCCACGATATGCAATATCTCAGAACCCATAGATGAACCATGAACGATGGACAATGAACTATGAACCTTAAACTATGAACAATGAACCTTAAAAGGATAGAGAAACATGGATCGTAATTCCGTTAATCATCGTTTATTGTCCATTGTCTATGGTTAACAGTCCGCGGTTCATGGTTGTTGTCAAAGTCGTGTTCCTTCATGCCGAACCCTTTTACTAAATGCAATGAGCTGTGCGCCTAAATTTTCGGACTCTTTATAATATTCCTCGAATTCTCCCCTCGTAATATGGCCATCTTCCATAATTAATTCCAAACAACAAACCACTTCCTCTAAAGAGGTTTCAGATGTATTAAGATATTTGCTAAATTCAACAACAGCACGACAAATTTGATCTCTCAAAAGAAATCTCTCGCTTTCAGGTAATCTTTTTGATAATTCCCTAATTCTTTTCCTGAAAGATTTGGCATCTCGATAAACCGGCCATTCTCTGAATCGAAACAATGATTTTTTCTTATTTATATCGGTCATTCCTGTTTCCTCAGTTAGTTCATCGTCCATCGTTCATTGTTCATCGTCCATTATTCATTGTTATATCAATATAAACTCTTCTTCTTCTGTGATCTCGCCCCATCCGGAGATTTCGACTCTATCAACACATCCTTTGCAGATGCGGTAATACCTTACTCTATCTTTTCTTTTGTTAATGATTTCCTCAACCCCGGACTTCACCTTTTCATAAACTTTAGGAGTTAGGTTACATTCAAAAACACTCTTTTGGACACGATCTCCATAATCTTTTAGAAACTTCATTAGTTTAAGACGTTTTTTATCATCCACCACGTCATATGAAATCATAACAAACATTTTACCACTCCAATCGCCTTATAGTTTATAAACTTGTTTCCCACCAAAGTTCATTGTTCATCGTTCATAGTCCATTGTTCATAGTTCATCGTCCATCGTTCAACGTTCATCGTCCTATCTTAATGGCATAGATTGATACTCACTTTCCTCACCCTTAAGATACCGAGCAAAATGGCGCACTTGTTCCCGGATGCAATCCCGATAGGTCAACTGTTCCCCAGTAAGATGGTACTGTATTTTCTGGCTCATCTTTCTTTCGTACTGGGTGATAAATTTTCTGAATCCACTCTCAGTCAACACGATGGAAACCTTTTTCTTATCCTCCTTTATAGGTTGATGCAGCATATCTTCATCAATCCTTTTACCATTTTCGTTATCGCTCGATGATTCTTTTGACATTTCTTCCTTTATCTCTCCACCTACCCACAGTTTCTCTTCAAAATCTGACGGAGTTAGGGCCTTCAGATTAAAGACGCTTAGAACCAATGTATCGACAATCGTGGGTCTCCACTCTTCCATTAAATCGAGGGCAAAGGATGGACGACCATAATCCATTGAGTGAAGTGTGCCGAAGTATGGATCAAACCCCACTAAGCTAACAGCCGCTATCACCTGATTCAGTAAGAGAGTATAACCTAAACTGAGAAGCGCATTGACCGGATCAGTCGGAGGCCTTCTCACCCGGCCAGGAAATTCAAAACCTTCAGCCAAAAAACCCTTAGAGAATCCCTCAAAATAAACCGCTGTTCCTCTCCCTTCGTACCCCCTTAGGGACTCAAGGGTTTCTATTTCATCTATTTTGCCTGTCAAATTTCTAAGGGAAAGAATGTGGTCATCCAGATCAATGTTTTCCCGAGTCCGGTTAAGCCTCATCAGGACTGCCCTTAAGTTTGCCAATTTTCCTTTCACAATTGATTTTACTGTTTTTAAACAGAAATCCTTGTCCTCTATTTTTCTAAATTGTTCTCTTCGGAGAATTATATTTTTTCCAAGGGCACTCTGTAATCTTCCCAGATACCTTCCTTTCCTTGTCATAAAGGCTGTATCAATTCCCTCTTTAAGAAGGTGCCGAATTACTGCTGGTGTTAAAAAGATGTTCCCAAATAGAACGACCTGCTCCAGTTTGAAGAGGTGAATGGTCTGGGAAATAGCTCCTTCTTTTTTAATGAGGAGACGTCCCCCTTCTTTCGATACAGTTGCATTTTGTTCCATCAAATAGAGAATGCTCATCTCTTGAACCTCACAAACGATGAACGATAAACGACGAACGATGAACTCTAAAGACGAATTCCTTTTTCACGAAAATATAACTAACGAGGTTCGAGATCGGTATCGTTCACAGTTCATGGTTCATGGTCCTTCGTTCTTTGTCCATTGTTTATCATTCGCATCATCGCTTCTAACTCTTCCTTCTCTTTTGTAAGCTTCTCGATTTTCTTGTAGAGTAACAGGTATTGAGTTTCGATCTCATTTATCGTCCGTTGCTTATCTTCTGCTCTTTTTGGTTTATAGTTCATTGTACATTGTTCATCGTGAACGTGTCTTTTTATTGGCACTAACCCCGGGTCTGCATGAAGGAGCGGGCTCGGATAACCTCCTTTAGGAATCTCAAATGAGCAGTTACATGGGAGGTAAGCGGTGGTCTCCGGCATTAATTCTCTAATTTTTGGACAACTGATAGGATTGCCTCTCAGTTTTGAGGCCATTCGATTTAACTTGTTCGGTCTATAATCCGGGCAGTTCTCCAAAACATCATGAAGGATCTTTTTTCCTTCTTTCAAAAATCCAAGGGTAAAGAAGACAACCAATTTCTCTTCATTTCGGAGTTTCCTGCCTGAGCGGGCTTTACGGATGATCTCTTCGAGGACAGGACACCTTTGTTCGAGTCTTTTTAGAGAATGGATAGATCTGTCGGATATTAACCGAGAAACTTTATCAAGTCCCTTTAAGAAATCCTTAATTTCATTTCGGCTGATCGTCCGAATCTTATTGATCAAAAGCAATTGATCCTCATAGGGGGTTCCATATTCATCAATGAAGAAGCATCTTTTTCCTGTCCCACGATTGACTCCAAATGGAAGCATAACGGGATGATCCTCCCAACCAATCCCTGCTCCCTTGAATCCCAAAAGAAAGTCTATAGAAAGATCTACACCAGGTGATTGGGTCTTATCCAAAACAATACTGAGAAAGCGTTCTGCCAGTTCGAGGGGGATGAATTCTTCGAAAAAGAACCAGACCCTTCTTTCTCGATCGCCTGGGTTTTCTAAATAAGTTGGGATCCCATATCCTTTTACCGTCTCAGTAATCATCCTCGCATAATGATGGACATGATCTTCTGATATCGCAAGGAAGCCTGAATTTTTGATATTTTCGACCATTTTCCTCCAGGGTATCCGGACACGAATACTCGAAAACTTCAAGGTCTTATCAGACCTCAGAGGATAAACACCAAACGTCTTTTCTCCCTTAACATGCTCAGAAATTTGATTAAATCCCATGATCCCATAAACATAGGAATGAATCACATTGGCTGAGCTTCCAATATGGTATTGCGCATATCCTACCTCTCTACCTTTAAAAAGATTCAAGATAAGTGTGGCCTCTTTCTCTCTTAATTCGAATGAAATTGTTTGAGGAATGAAACTGGACTTTCTCTCCACTCCTTTAAGAAAACGGGCTGCCTCTCCAAAACCCATTTCTTCATAAAGTGAAGCAAGCATTTTCTTTGCTTGAAGATTTTCAGGTGAGAGAACGATGGTCTTCTGAAGGTGTTTCAGGGTCCTTTCCCAGGCACCCTTCTCATGAAAAAGAAGGGCGAGGCGGAAATGGTATTCGGGGTTTTTAGGATTCAGGGCAATTGCCTGTTCATAAGATTCTCTGGCCTGGCGTGACATTCCTAACTCTTCACAGAGTTTACCCCACTCGAAATGGACTAAAGGATCTTTGGAGGGCAACCTCCTTTTGATAGCAATCACCTTTCGAGATCGCTCCTCATCCCCTTCATCGAGATAAGCCTTCGCAAGGGCAATATGATGAATGGGATTAAAGGGATCGGTTTTGATTTGGGCCTCGATTTCTGAGATTGTCATATCTTTAAGATCGGGAACTCCGGGATATCTTCTTCTTTTACCCCGGAAAACTTCATCACTGATTGAAGCATTTTCTGAAACGAATCTTCATCGACAGCATTGAATCCATGAGCCAAAATGGATTGGTTTCTTATATCGAGAAGTGGTCTGATCTCTTTTTCATAATATTTGAAAAATTCTCCTGCCAAAGGGCTTCCCAACCCATAGAGTAGCTGATATGAGGCGTAAAGGGGTACTTTTATTCTTTGGTCTTTATTATCCTGATATTTCAGAATAAATTCTTCTTTTAATCTTTCAGGAATCTTTCCT
>JBFMAE010000090.1:0-2420 GCA_040756085.1 Thermodesulfobacteriota bacterium
TTATAGAATGGTTCCATACGACCCTCTCTCATCTTGAAAAGGAATTACCCAAGCAGAAGATGCTCTCTTTAAAATTGAGGGCAGAAATAGAATCCACTCTGGAACAGCACAGTGAGGCGTTGAAGCGATTGAGGGTTGATACCGTGCTTGCTTCTTTTTTCAAATAACTCTTTCATTTCCAACCTTTTCAACATACCATCCATCAGCCCATAAATTTAACTTGACAAAAATTTTAATCTAAATATACTTGTTAAAAAATTCTCAAGGCCAGCAAGGATAGAAAAGGTGAAAACCTTTTTCTTGTTTTAAATATTGATTCCATTACTTCGGCATATATGATATCCTTCAGTTTTATTAGATGAAGGGGAAAGTCAAGAAAAAGGGGGTGATAAAGCGAAATTAAACAAGAAATTCAATTTTTATAATATCAAGAAAAAGAAAGGAGGGCAAAAATGGGACGTTTCAAATTAATCTCTATAACCTTATGTTTATCATTGATTGGGTTTTCTTTTCTAACTTCCCCTGTATTTGGACAGGCAAAACTTATTGAACTCAAATATTCGATCTTCTTCCCGGCTCCTCATAAACATAGTGTCTTGGCCACGGAATGGGGAAAGGAGATCGAGAAGAGGACAGATGGAAAGGTGAAGGTCACTATGTTTTATGCCGGCACCCTGACTCCAGCACCCGGGGTTTATGATGGTGTTGTCAAAGGGATTTCTGATGTCGGCATGTCCGTCTTTGCTTACACCAGGGGGAAATTTCCTCTGTTAGAGGTAATCGACCTGCCTTTGGGTGCTAAAAGCGGATGGGCAGCCACAAGATTGATCAATGATTTTAATAATAAATTCACACCAAAGGAGTTGGAAGAAGTAAAAGTGATGTATTTACATGCCCATGGACCTGGAATCCTTCACACCAAGAAGGCGGTGAACAAACTTGAAGATCTCAAAGGGATGAAGATTCGTTGTACCGGTATGGCTGCAAAAATTGTGACTGCCCTTGGGGGAGCGCCTGTGGCCATGCCCATGGGAGAAACCTATGATGCTCTGAGCAGAGGAGTGGTTGAAGGTTCAATGGCACCGACTGAAGCTCTTCAGGGTTGGAAGTGGGGAGAGGTGGTGAAATTTACCACTGAAAACTTTGGTTCTTCCTACAGCACAGGTTTCTTCGTGGTCATGAATAAAGAGAAGTGGAATGACATACCTCCAGATATCCAAAAGATCATTGAAAAGGTTAATGAGGAATATATCGAGAAGACAGGAAAAGCTTGGGATGAGATCGATAAAGCAGGAAGAGATTTTATACTGAAATTGGACAACAAGATCATCCCCCTCTCGCAGAAAGAGGATCGGAAGTGGGCTAAGGCGGTCAAGCCTCTCTTGGATGATTATGTAAAATCCATGAAAGAGAAAGGTCTCCCTGGAGAAGAGGCATTGAAATTCTGTCTGGATCAACTGAAAAAATTACAGTAAAAGTAAGTGAAAAGGAGAGGGGAAGGGATATTTTATTTCCCTTCCCTTTTTTATCAAGAGCGGGATGAGGAGAGGAGTTGTTAATGGATGGTTTATTGAGCAAAATAAAGGAACTCAGTCGCCTCCTAAATATCATTGCGGGAATAACGCTTACATTCATGATGTCCCTCACCGTTCTCGATGTGATCTTAAGATCCTTTCGAAGGCCCATCGTGGGCACCTATGAATTAGTAGCTTTTTCAGGGGCAGTGGTGATAGGGTTTGCCATCCCCCTTACATCCTGGGTGAGAGGCCATATCTTTGTAGATTTTTTTATCTCAAGGTTTTCTCAAAAGGTTAGAAATAGCTTCAACATCATTACGAGGTGCATGGTGATATGGCTATTTCTAATGATTGGATGGAACCTGATCTTGTATGGCAAGGATCTACAAAAATCAGGAGAAGTCTCCCTTACCTTGCAGATGCCTTTCTATCCTGTTGCCTATGGGATTGGGATTTGCTGCTTTATCCAGTGCCTGGTTCTCTTTTGCGATATCTTAAGGATCTTCGGGGGAAAATATGAATGAGGTGATGGTCGGAATCTTAGGCCTGGCATTTGTTTTAGCCTTATTTCTCACAGGCATCGAGTTAGGCTTTGCCATGGCATTAGTGGGATTTTTAGGTTTCAGCTACATTGTCTCTGTAAAGGCTGCATTGAACCTATTGGCTAAGGATATTTTCGACGTCTTCGCAACGTATGGGTTTACTGTCATCCCCCTCTTCATCCTCATGGGTCAGATCGCATTTAATGCGGGGATTGCAAAAAGATTGTACAGTACATCCTATAAATTTATCGGTCACATCCCCGGAGGATTGGCCATGGCTACAGTGGGAGGCGCAGCCGCTTTTGGAGCCATCACCGGATCCTCCCCGGCCACAGCAGCCACCTTTGCCAGCGTGGCCGTT
>JBFMAE010000091.1:0-11134 GCA_040756085.1 Thermodesulfobacteriota bacterium
AAGAAAAAAGTTGGAGTGAAAGAAAAAGTGGAGACACTCACCGGTGTTCAGGTCGGAATCAAGGCACCCAGAGGAACAAAGATCACCTGTAAGAGCTGGCAGACTGAGGCTGCTTTGAGAATGTTGATGAATAACCTCGATCCCGAAGTCGCCGAGAAACCCGCGGAGCTCATCGTTTATGGGGGTTCTGGAAAGGCGGCCCGGAATTGGGAGGCCTATCATTTATTGGTGAAGTGTTTAAAGAATTTGGAAGACGATGAGACCTTGTTGGTTCAGTCAGGAAAGCCTGTTGGAATCTTCAAGACCCATAAGGATGCTCCTCGGGTCCTGATTGCGAATGCGATGCTGGTTCCCCATTGGGCCAACTGGGAGAAATTCAGGGAGTTGGAAGAACTGGGGCTTACCATGTATGGCCAGATGACCGCAGGAAGCTGGATCTATATCGGGACTCAAGGAATTCTTCAGGGAACTTACGAAACTTTTGCCTCTGCAGCGAGGAAACATTTTGGAGGGTCGCTCAAAGGAAGACTCGTTCTTTCAGCAGGTCTTGGGGGAATGGGAGGAGCCCAGCCTCTGGCAGCAACCATGAATGAGGGTGTCTTTTTGGGGGTGGAGGTTGATCCGAAAAGGATCAAACGCCGTCTCGAGACCGGATACCTGGATGTGATGGTGGATCGTCTGGACGATGCACTCATACTGGCCTTAAGTTCAAAAGAGAAAGGGATTTCTAAATCGATTGGCCTTGTCGGAAATGCCGCCGAAATTCATCAAGAGATTGTAAAGAAGGGTTTCGTCCCGGACCTGGTGACGGATCAAACCTCAGCCCATGATGCCTTGAATGGTTATATTCCTGCGGGGTTCACTCTTGATGAGGCGATTGAACTACGAAGGAAAGACCCAAGGGAATATATTCGTCGAGCCATGGAATCGATGGCTGTTCATGTCCAGGCCATGCTGGAATTACAAAAGAAGGGGGCCATCGTCTTCGACTATGGAAATAACATTCGGGCCCAGGCTTTTGAGGTAGGCGTGAAAGAGGCCTTCAGTTATCCTGGGTTTGTTCCCGCCTTTATCCGTCCTCTCTTCTGCGAAGGGAAGGGACCTTTTCGATGGGCTGCTTTGTCAGGAGATCCAGAAGATATCTATAAAACCGATGAAGCCATTTTAAAAGAATTTCCTGACGATGCCTCTTTGGAAAGGTGGATTCGAATGGCCAAAGAGAAGGTAAAATTCCAGGGGCTTCCGGCAAGGATCTGCTGGCTGGGATATGGTCAGAGGGCAAGGATTGGAAAAGTTTTTAATGGTATGGTGGCCAAAGGAAAATTGAAGGCACCCATTGTGATCGGGAGAGACCACCTGGACAGCGGATCAGTTGCATCCCCATATCGAGAGACAGAAGGGATGAAGGATGGGAGCGATGCCATTGCCGATTGGCCTATTTTAAATGCCCTTCTTAATGTGGCTTCAGGAGCCACATGGGTTTCTGTCCATCACGGGGGTGGGGTCGGGATTGGATACTCCATCCATGCAGGCATGGTCGTTGTGGCAGATGGGACAAAGAGAGCAGAGAAGAGCCTTTTAAGGGTATTGACCACCGATCCCGGGAGCGGTGTGATGCGCCATACCGATGCAGGATATGAAGAAGCGATTCAAACTGCCAAAGGAAAGGGGATTAAAATTCCAGGAGTGACCATATATCAGCGAGAAGATAAGTGAGCAGGAACATTGGAATAATGGAAAAATGGAATGATGGGTTAGGAAAAGACAAAAATTATCATTATTCCAACATTCCCTGTCTGCCGACAGGCAGGCACTATTCCATAATTCTAAGAATAGGGTGCTGGCATGAAAGTCGTGTTCATTAATGGCAAACATCTTTCTTTAGAGGACGTGTTGGAATTAGCAGAGGGAAGGGCGAGGGTTAGGATTGCGCCTTCTGTAAACAAGAAGGTGAATCGGTCAAGGGATTTTATTGAGAAGGCGCTTCATCAGGGTGAGAAGATTTACGGAGTGACGACAGGGTTCGGAATGCTTTCCGATCAGGTGATTGACCGCTCTCAGATCGAGGCCCTCCAGAGGAATCTTATCCGGAGCCATTCTGTAGGGGTGGGTCCATTTTTCGATGAGATGACCACCCGTGCCATCATGGTACTGAGAACCAATGTTCTTGCCATGGGTTATTCAGGGGTTCGGATGGAGGTATTAAAATGTCTCGTCGAAATGATCAATAGAGGAATTCACCCTTTGGTTCCTGAACAAGGATCTGTGGGGGCCAGTGGAGACCTTGCACCCTTGGCCCATCTCGCATCGGTTATGATCGGAGAAGGAGAAGCAATCTTTCATGGTAAGATATTGCCAGGCAGAAAGGCGATGGATAAGGCTGGCGTTCCCATCCTAACGCTGAAGGCGAAGGAAGGCCTTGCGTTGGTGAACGGCACTCAGGTCATGACCGCTGTGGGTCTTCTGGCCCTTCTCAGGGCAGAGAAGCTCTGTAAGGTGGCCGATATCGTCGGCGCAGGCACACTGGATGCCCTGAAAGGAACGCTCAGCGCCTTCGATCCAGATATACAGAAAGTACGACCCTTTCCAGGACAGCTTGCCGTTTCAAAAAACTTCCAGAAATTAGGTGAGAAGAGTGAGATTGCTGTATCCCACAAATTTTGTTCAAAGATTCAGGATGCCTACTCCCTTCGTTGTATCCCTCAGGTTCATGGGGCAGTAAGAGATGCACTGGCCTTTGTTCGAAAGATTCTCGAGATCGAAGTGAATTCAGCCACAGATAACCCCCTCGTCTTTGCTGACCAAGGAAAGATACTTAATTGTGGGAATTTTCATGGAGAGCCGGTTGCTTTTGCCCTTGACCTTTTAGGGATCGCCGTTTCAGAACTGGGAGGGATTTCGGAAAGGAGGATTGAAAAGCTCATCAATCCTGCCTTATCCGGACTACCTGCCTTTCTCACCTCAGAAGGAGGTCTTCATTCAGGATTGATGATGGTTCAGGTCAGTGCCGCTTCGTTGGCTTCCGAAAATAAAGTCCTTGCCCATCCTGCAAGTGTTGACTCCATACCAACCTCTGCGGATAAAGAAGATCATGTATCCATGGGACTCATTGCCGCAAGAAAGGGAAGGGATATTGTGAAAAACGTGGAGCAGATTTTAGCCATGGAATTGCTCTGCGCTACTCAGGGCTTGGAATTCTTGTTTCCCCTCCAGCCTGGGATCGGGATCAAAGAAGCGTATCGCATTGTCCGAGAGAAAGTATTACCGATTAAAGGAGATAGAAGATTTAGTAAGGATATCAGGAAAATTCATAGCCTGATCGAATCCGGGGAGCTCCTCGATCGTGTGGAGAAGGTTGTGGGAAACTTAAAATGAGAGGATTTTGAATGGAGGGAGAGGATGGAGAGACTCGAAAAGTTATTGGAACATATTAAGAGTGACAGAACATGCGATGAGCCTGAGAGAAGCGGCCCGACTCGTTGGGCGGCCTGGGATCTTTTTCGTGGCTGTGGGCACCGCAGAGTCAGTAGGAGGACAGATTGCAGTGAGCGATCCTACCTGGGGCATCCGAGAGACAGACGGTCGTCTAGTCGGATCCATCACGGAGTTTATGACCAACGACTCAATGATGAATAAAGCGGTCCACTATCAGCAATATGGCTCTTTTGCCGGGAGCCTGACCGGAGCGATCTATGGGGGGTATGGCGGTGGCGCAGAAGGGACAGCCCTGTTTCAGACCGCCTATCATCTGAAGGGATTGATGGTCCACCACTGCCAGTTTCAACAGAATTTTCCATTTCACCTTAAATATTTTTCCAATACCACAAGGGAATTGCTCTGGGTGGTAAGTGTTTATTTCCACGCCGTTGCGCGAAATAGCCGAAAACTTCTTGAGAAGTATGAGGATCAAATCCCGAAGGCTCCCTTGGGGAAGGAGTTTCAAGAGGTTTATGATGTCGGGAAGGCTCTCCCGAAGACGGAATATATGGATCAGTACAAACGGATCAAGGATGAAATTGCAAGGATGGGTGTTGAGTTTATCTACTGAGGAGAGGAGCAGATGAATTCAAGGGAAAGAGTGTTGAGGGCATTGAGAAAGGAATCTGTGGATCGCCCTCCGGTCTTATGTGTAAATAGTACAGCCACACAATCTCAGTTGGAGAAAAGCAGCCTCTCTTTACCAGAGGTTCATCAGAAGGCAGAACCCATGGCTCAATTGGCACTGGGAGCTTTCAATCTCCTTGGCTTTGATGCGGTCCGTGTTCCCTTTTGTCAGACCATCGAAGCAGAGGCTTTAGGATGTCAGGTTAATTATAAAGATTTTATTCCAAGGACAGAGGATTCCCTTTACCAACCCGATGACCTTCCTAAGTTTCCGGAGGATTTTTTATCACGAGGCCGTATCCCTGAACTTATCCGTGCCATCAACTTGTTAAAAAAAGAGGTTGAAGAGGAAGTCCTGATTTTAGGAGGGGTGGTAGGCCCTCTGACGATTGCCAGATCTTTGTTAGATTCAGTCCCCATGCTTAAGGCCTCGTTGAGGACCCCAGATAAACTCAGGCCTTTTTTAGAAGTGGGCAACCGGGTAGCAGGCCAGATGGCCATCGCTCTTTTAAAAGCAGGAGCCGATGCGATTGTCATTGAGGATATGGCCGCTTCTCCAAATTTCATTCATCCTAAGACCTACAAAACAATGGTACTCCATCATCATCAACGATTGATCGGAACAATCCCTGGGTTAGCGATCCTCCACATCTGTGGGGATATCAGCTTGATTGCAGAAGAGATGGCCCAAACGAAGGCTGGGAGTTTGTCTATCGAACCTAAGGCGACCATTTCCTTCATCCGTGAAAAGGTCGGGGAGGAGAAAGTCCTCATCGGGGGTGTGGATGCTCCCTCTCTTTTCATATCCAGCCCATCTGAGATTTGGTCTGTGTCACTTGGAGCATTAAAAGAGGGGATCGATTTGCTTGCTCCGGGATGTGCTGTTCCGACAAATGCCCCAACAGAAAATCTCCGAGCTATGGTGCAGGCCGCAATTGATTTTGGCCCCAGAGGGTAGAAGCGATCTTTAATTCTTCTTGAAATTCTTTTTATTTCAATATAAAGTGGAACGCATTTTGAAGATAAATTCACCTCTCTTAAATTAGAACGGAGGTTATTTGAATGAAGATTGAAAGACTGGCGAGAAGAGGAATTTTAAAAATGGCCTCTTATGTTCCTGGAAAATCCATCGAGGAGGTCCAAAAAGAGTTTGGGACGAAGCGGTGGGTGAAACTGGCTTCAAATGAAAACCTGCTCGGTCCCTCCCCCAAAGCAGTGGCAGCCATCCGGAAGGAGCTTCCAAACACCTCCCTCTATCCAGAGGGCCCTTGTACGGTCTTAAGACAGACGATAGCAAGGAAATTCTCACTTCCTGAAGGGATGGTCGTCGTCTCCAATGGGGCAGATAATTTGATTCTCATGATTGCCAACGCCTTTGTGAATGAAGGGGAGGAAGTGGTGATGGCAAATCCTACCTTTCCGGTCTATACCAATGTGACACAGATTATGGGTGGAAGACCCGTGAAGGTGAAGTTAAAAGATTTTACCCATGATCTTGAGGGGATGCTAAAAAAAGTCAACCGGAAGACGAAACTGATCTTTATTTGCAACCCGAATAACCCGACGGGGACGATCATCTCCCAAAACTCCTTCGATCATTTTCTCTCCAAACTTCCTGAACAGGTCATCGTTGTCCTGGATGAGGCTTATGGAGACTTTGTTGAAGAGCCTTTTTATCCAAACGGTCTGGATTATATCAAAGAGAGAAGACAGATGATCGTTCTTCGGACCTTTTCAAAAGTGTATGGATTGGCAGGGTTGCGGATTGGTTATGCCCTAGGAAGAAAAGATTTAATGGATTGTCTTTATCAGGTGAGGGAACCTTTCCCTGTCCACCGGCTGGCGCAGGTCGCTGCCGTGGCGGCATTGAACGATATGAATCATATAGTGAAGTCAATTCAACTGGTTTATGAAGGGAGGAAATACCTCTACAAGGAATTGGATAAGATGGGGCTTTCCTATGTACCCAGTCAGGCCAACTTCATCTTTCTCAATTTCGAGAGAGATTCCGAAGAAGTTTTTCATGCCCTTTTGAGAGAAGGGATCATCATTCGTCCAGGAAAGATATGGGGCTATCCTACTTGTGCCAGGGTGACCATTGGGAGGATGGAGGATAACCGAAGGTTCATTAATGCATTGAAGAAAATCTATGGACGATGAACGACAGACGATAGACGATAAACGATGAACAATGAACGATGAGCGAAAACGAATGACGAATGACTGAAATCGATCTTATCATTAAGAATGCCGAAGAACTTCTAACGCTGTCTCCTTTTTTTAAAGAAGAGCAAGGATTAGGAATCATTCGAAATGGGGCCATTGCGACAAAGGGGGGAAAAATCATTTGGATTGGGAGAACAGAGGAATTTCCAAAAGAGTTTAGGTTAAGCAAAGAAGGTCAGGAAATCGATGCAGCAGGAAAGGTGGCGATGCCAGGCCTGATTGATCCCCATACCCACCTCATCTTTGCCGGATCGAGGGAGAATGAATTCGAACAAAGGATCCAAGGCCTCTCCTATCTGGAGATTGCGGAAAGGGGAGGGGGGATCCTTTCGACGGTCGAGGCTACCCGCAAGGCTTCTTTTGAAGAACTTTTTTCCCTTGGAAAGAAGAGACTGGACCGGATGCTTTCCAAGGGAGTGACCACCATTGAAGCCAAGAGCGGGTACGGGCTTTCTCTCCCAGATGAAATGAAAATTCTCAACGTGATGAAAGCCTTGCAAGAGAATCATCCCCTTGATATCGTCCCTACTTTCTTAGGAGCCCACACGGTTCCGAAGGAATTCAGAAATAATCGGGCAAATTATATAGACTTACTTATCGAAGAGATGATCCCCAAGGTGGCCCAGGAAAGGCTCGCTGAATTTTGCGATGTCTTTTGTGAGGAGAAAGCTTTTACCCTTGAGGAGTCGAAAAGGATTCTTGAGACAGGTAAGCGATATGGCCTCAAACCGAAAATCCATGCAGATCAATTGAGCTCAGGGGGAGGGGCAGAACTGGCTGCCGAAGTGGGTGCCTATTCCGCAGATCATCTTGAATATATTAGTTCAACTGGAATAGAACGAATGGCTGAAAAAGGAGTCATCGCTGTCCTGTTGCCAGGTGCAAGTTTTTTCCTCTCTATGAAAAAATTCCCCCCTGTCAGGGAAATGATTGACAAAGGGGTGACGGTCTCCTTAGCTACAGATTTAAATCCTGGCTCCTCGATGACCGAATCCCTTCCACTCATGATGACAATGGGTTGCACGATGTTCAAGATGACCCCGAAAGAGGTCGTTCAGGCAACGACGATTCATGCGGCAAGATCCATGGGGCGAGAGAATGAGAAGGGGAGTCTAGACATTGGAAAGCAAGCCGATATCTTGTTACTTGATATTCCCAACTATCATTATTTTCCCTATCACTTTGGTGTCGACCATGTCGAATTGGTGATTAAGAAGGGGAGGATAGTCTACAAGAGACCTTAGCCTTGTGCCGATAGGAGTCCTAATATCGAAGCACGAAATACGAAGCTCGAAACAAGCACGAATGTTCAAAATATAAATGACCAAAACAGACAAGAACAGTTTTAAATTTCGAAATTTGAATTTTGATATTGTTTCGCCTGCCTGCCGCAGGCAGGGATTTCGATATTCGAATTTCGGATTTCAAGGATAATGAGAAATGAGACTTTTAGAATGTGTTCCCAATATCAGTGAAGGTAGAGATCAAGATAAGATCCTTTCCCTCGCTGAAGAAGTGAAAAAACACAAGGAGGTCAAACTTCTCGACTTCTCTTCAGACAAGGACCATCACAGGAGTATATTCACTTTTATTGGTGAACCTGAAGCGATCAAAGATACAGCCTTCTCCTTTGCGATGAAAGCGATTGATCTCATTGACATGAGGAAACACCAAGGAGGTCATCCCCGTTTGGGTGCGGTGGATGTGGTTCCCTTTGTTCCCATTCAAGGGATGGAGATGAAGGAGGCGGTCCAAATTGCCCATGAATTTGGGAAGGGATTGGGAAGGAGGGGAATTCCTGTCTTTTTTTATGAGGAGGCAGCGATCCAACCGGAGAGAAAGGAGTTGCCTTCTATTCGAAAAGGAGAATATGAAGGGCTGGAGGATAAATTAAACGACCCTAAATGGAAGCCCGATGAAGGGCCTGCCCATTTCAATCCAAAATCGGGGGCTACCGTTGTGGGAGCTCGATTCCCTTTGGTAGCTTATAATATCAATCTCAAGACGAAAGATCTCACGGTAGCCAAAGAGATTGCCAAAAAGGTGCGATTCAAAGATGGAGGATTTCCTCACGTCAGGGCCATGGGGGTTGATCTGAAGGAAAAAGGAATAGTTCAGGTTTCTATGAATTTGACCAATTATCAAGTCACTAATATCCCAAAGGTCTATGAATTCATCAAAGAAGAAGTTTTAAAAAAAGGGATAGAGATAGAGGGATCAGAGATTATAGGATTGATTCCGATAAACGTTTTAGAAGGCATTGTTCAATATTATTTAAAATACCCACAATTCTCAATTCATCAGGTGATTGAACAACACATTTTAGAATTTGAGTAAGAAGGGTTCAAGGGGTCAAGGATTCAAGGAGTCAAGTGAAATATTCAAAAATTGCAGATAAAAAGAATAGCAAGAACCCATGAACCCATGAACCCATGAACCCATGAACCCATGAACCCTCGAACCCTTAACCGCAAATTAGCGGAGGGATTTATGGAGATCAAACGATTCTTAGAGAAATTGGCTTCCGACAAACCAACCCCCGGAGGAGGGAGCACTTCTGCGTTGGCAGGAGCCCTCTCTGCTTCTCTTGTAGCAATGGTGGCGGGGTTTTCTTCTAAGAAGGGTGGAATAAAAAAGAAAGGGATGGAGGAGATAAGAAAGAAGGCCTTGGTCATTCAAAAAAGACTCTACCGGGCGATCGATGAAGATGCAAAATCTTTTAATGCCGTCATCAAAGCCTTTCGCCTTCCCAGGGGCTCAGAAAAAGAACGTCTCTACCGTGTGAGGGAGATTCAAAAGGCCTATCAAAGAGCTACCCTTACACCGCAGTTGGTCTGTGAAGAATCCATTCAACTGTTAGAGTATTCCAAGATCCTTATTTTAAAAGGAAACCCAAACGCCGTCAGTGATGCAGGGGTAGCTGCGTTTCTCGCTGATGCAGCTCTGGCCGGGGGGCTGGTCAATATCGGTGTTAATCTGGTCCCGGTCACTGATAAAATGTTTTTAGGGAAAATGTATTCCTTGATGGGACAATGGGCGAAGAAAAGGAATCAACTGATGGGATCTATTATGAAGTCGCTTAGTGGAATCCGTTAAATTTGATGGATGGAGGGACTGACCATGGAAGAGGATAAAGAGATTGGCGTGAAGTTTATTGCTACCATTACGGGACAGAAAGGCTCCTGTCATGCAAATCACAAGGTAGGCCAGCAGTTCAAATTAAACTGTTACGATTCCGGAGGACTCTGTGGTTTCTTTTACCATGATATCTTTCCTTACCTCAGCGTCATGCAGTTTGGCGGGAAATATCCCTGGTGGGAGAAGGATACCATAGAAGTTGAATGCCCAGATCGCTATAACCCCGTCTCTTTAAAAGTAGAAAGAAAAAAGTAAGAATTCTGGAAGAAAATAATTTCCAAATCCCCCCATCCCACCCCTTTTCTACCTGCCTGTGGTAGGCAGGAAGGGGGGTATGGGGGGATTATCCATTTTCAAGGTTCGAGACTGTTTGACGCCTGCCTGCCCTGTACCATGTTAGGTTCAGGGCCTGCGGTAGGCAGGGATGACGAACCTGTCATGAAAAATTAGTCAGAGTTTAAATATCTACTTCTTTGGAACGATGGCATCCTTGCACGCCTTGGCAACCCGCATCTTCACCACGGTCTTGGCCGGGATATTGATCGGCTCACCCGTGGCTGGATTGCGGCCTACTCGAGCCTTGCGTTTGGAAATGACGAGTTTGCCAATGCCAGGGAGGGTGAAGGACCCGGCCTTCTTTGTTTCTGCGATCGCCAATCCGGCAACCTCATCGATAATCAGGCCAGCGGTCTTCTTGGAAAGGTCAAATTTCTTCGCAAAGTGGGAGACGATTTGGGATTTGGTAATAGGTTTCTTTGCTGCCATGGGTTATCCTCCTTTCAAGGGATAAATTTTTGTTGGGAATAGAATATACAATAAAGTTTGGTAAAATCAAGTAAAAAAATACAACCCCATTGGTTTGAGTGATAGAGCAGATCGGGAGATGAGTTTTTCTCAGGGATTTGAGGATTCAGGCTTAGGGAAGTTTTTGGAGCGGGCAACGGGGTTTGAACCCGCGACCCTCGGCTTGGGAATACGAAAACGGCAATTTTGCTAATCCCTTGATTTTGGTCTGATCTTCCGTAATTATTTGAAAATTTAAGGTAAAATTTATTTCCATTTATTCTTGTCTATTCTGTCTGTTTCGGCCTTTTTGACTAAATTATGTCACAATTTAGTCACAGTTGATTTTGAATATTGCAGCCATGAACGATCGTAGTATTTCGACGAGCTTGACGACAAGCCGGGATGCGGAAATCTGGTGATCTCTGTGATGGTCCATCTGTCTGGGAACAGGCATATTCGTTTGACGAAGAAGGGTTGTGAGGAGGTCTTTGAAGATTACAGGAATTTCGGAGCTGAGTGAGGAATTTCGGCTGGAGATGGGATGTATTTCAAAATGAGATACGGGAGGGGGGTAATTAGGAAATTTTTATTCGGCCCTTTCTACAAAGAATGGAGGTTGGCTTCCTATATGATCTGAAGATTTACGATTGAAATCGAGTATAACGATAGAAATCAGCGGTGGCTATAAGCCATCCGCTGACTTGTTAGGTTCTACCCCAATTGAGCGAAAAATCAGGCTGCTTTCTTAAGATTGGGGTTGTTTAAAGCATTTCCGATTCGGTCATAAAGTTGTTTCGTTGCTTTGTTGAAAGTTAAATAGAGGACCTTGGTACCCCGATCCCAGCCAATCCTTCCGGCCCGGTTTAGAATGAGAAAACGA
>JBFMAE010000092.1:0-15014 GCA_040756085.1 Thermodesulfobacteriota bacterium
AGGCTGGGCCGATCCTTCGGAGATTTTGATGTGGCAGGAAAGAGGATGAAGACCAGGGGGAGGAGGAAAAGGAGGTGTAGTCCCCGTTGGGTTCGTGGCTCAAAGGTACCATATCCCGATGTGTAAAGATGGAGTAACGAAGCGGCCACTCCATAGAAAAGTAATAAAACTTTAATCCAGCCTTTCAGGGAACGCACTGGTTAGTCCAATTGAGATTAGGTTTTAGGGGTTAGGGGTTTGATGATTCCAAAACCCCAATCCCTAACCCCCAAAAATTTGAGTTAGAGTACAAGAAAGCCCGCACAGAGTCTAATGAGGATGGAGCGGGTTCTATTAAATAAAAATTAGACTTCCGTATCCAGTTTGATTGAATGTAGATATTCAAAAAGAAAAGCCCTGTTAAATATCGAAGTTATTTATTTAACAGGGCGGGCGTCTATTTTTTCCACCGAAGCTCGGGAGTTCTACTTTAGAACCCCTTTTTCCTTGTAATATTTTTCTGCGCCTGGGTGAAGGGGGATACCCGTTCCGGTTACCGCATGTTTCAATTCGTAAGGGGAGAGGCTCCCGTGAATCTTGCGGAATTGATCGAGATTCTCATGGATCACTTTAGCAATCCGATAGGCGACTTCATCCGGCAAATTTTTATTTACGATGATGACACTTCCAGCTATTGCAGTGGTGATCTCCTCATTGGCATTCGCCGCCTTGGGATAAGTATTGGGAAGAATCTTTCCCGTTCCTATTCCATATTTCGCCAGACTTTCCAATAAATCTGGAGTGAAATTTATAATTTTTAAAGAACGGCCGATCGATGCTTCAGTAACAGCAGCCGCTGGAGTCGCCAAAAAGGTAAAGACTCCATCTACGTTTCTGTCTTTAAACTGACTCGCCTGTTCGGCATAAGAACCCCTGAAAAATTTAAATCTAACTGCTTCCAGGTCTTTGTAGTCTGTTTTATAGTGTGCAAGCACTTTCCGGAAGACCCATTCGTCGGAAGTTCCGGAGGGCGAGATGGCGAGACGGGTAGCCTTTTTCTGTTTGAAGATATCGTCTGTGGTTTTGTATGGGGTCTCTGCACCGACATAGAAATGGAAGTAATTCATGCTCATACCGCCTGCAATGGCCCTGAGATTGGAGTGTTTATTGTTTGCATAAGGATCCTCACCATTCCAGGCTGCGGCATTCATGAAAGGAAGGCCCCAACCCAGTTCGCAGTCCCCTTTGTTGACGAGGCTGGGATTCACCGTACCGCCTCCCGGAATCACTTTCACGGTGATGCCACCCGATTTTTCATTGATAATGTTTGAGATTCCACCTGCAATGGCATACCATCCGCCGCCTACTCCTCCAGCAGTCCAAGTAAGGGTCTGGGCTTGGACTAAGGAACCAGCAAAAACAAGAAAAGAAAGGACTGATAATAAAAAAATTTTCTTCATCGCTCTACCTCCTTCTGATATCTGAATGATATCTAAGTGTTTGAGTTGAATTGCCTCGATCGACATGTTATTTTATCCAAGAAAGATAAAAAGTAAAGAAAAATTTTTTGCAGAGGTAAGGCCTCAGAAGGTGTGAAATTATTCAGGAGCAGGTCGGGCAAGGATATCTCCAAAGTTTTACAATTGCGGATCATTTGAGAAGATAAGGGTAACAAAACTTCGTAAGCAGGCTATGCTGTTAAAGTTTTCGCATAGCTTCTGCTTGACGCAATAAGGTGCCGCTGTAAAACTTATACGATATCCCTGCCCGACCTCAGGGCTTTGGACGATTTTTTCATACCTTCTCAGTTATGTGGGGTAGGAGCGACTTCCCCGGCCTCGCTCCGCGAAGCGGGGCGGGCAGTCGCCCTAAAAATGGCCCCGCTTTGCGGGACCCTACCCTGATGTTCCCCTATAACTGAGCAGCTGTGAAAAAATTAGAATTTGAGAAAAAAACGGACTTCACTCAAAAGGATGGGTCGATTGGAGAAACTTTAGAGCGAAACCTTATAGGGTTAAGCGACGAGGCCAAAACTACATTAATTTCGTTACTTTACTCCCTAAGAATGTTGCCTATAAATTGTAATGACGCAATTCTAAAGTTTCGGAAAGCGGCCCATCCTTTTGGGCCGAAGTTATTATGAGACCAATTTTTTCACACCTTCTTAGGCATTACTTCTAAAGATCCCTTTTCGCATGATGGAGAGGACGTGGAAAAGAGTTCGGATGTGGTTATCATCGGGGGAGGGATCGTAGGTCTCAGCATTGCCTACCATCTCGCCCTGAAAAAGGCAGGGAGAATCATTCTCTTAGAGAAAGGGCAATTAGGTGAGGGTTCCACCAGTCGCTGTGTTGGAGGGATCCGAACTCAATTCTCCACAGAAATCAATATTCGTTTCTCCCTTGAATCGATAAAAACCTTTGAGCGGTTCGAAGAGGAATTCGGAGTCAACCCTGAATTTAGGCGAATCGGATACCTCTTTCTGGCGACGACCGAACTGGAGATGGAGGTCTTCAAGGAGAACATAAAACTTCAGAAAAAATTTGGAATTCCTGTTGAACTTCTGAATGGTTATGAAATTAAAACAAGGTGGCCCTTCCTGAGAATAGACGATATCTTGGGTGGAACCTTCTGTCCCTGGGATGGGATTGCAGGCCCCAGTGAGGTCCTCTCAGGGTTTACCGGCGGTGCGAAGAGAGCAGGGGTCAAAATCTATGAAGGGGCAGAGGCCGTGGGGATCTTGTTGGAACAAGGGAAGGTCAGGGGTGTCAAGACGAAGGAAGGAGAGATTAGCACTCCCATCATCGTCAATGCTGGAGGTCCTTTTGCCTCATCGGTGGGAGAGATGGCAGGGGTCAACATTCCTGTCAAACCCCTCAGAAGGCAGGTCTTCGTCACCGCTCCTTTTCGTCTCACAGACCAATCCATTCCGTTGACGATCGATTTTCATCGGGGATGGTATTTCCGTCAGGAAGTGGATGGATTTCTGCTCTCAGGTCCTCTGGATCAGGAACCGAGTTTTAATCTCAGCATCGATTATGAAGCCATGGCTGAGGCCTCGGAGAATGCGATGTACCGCGTCCCGGCTCTTGAAAAGGCCCGCATTGCCAAGGGATGGGCAGGCCTTTACGAGATTTCTCCTGATCACCATGCCATCTTGGGAAAGGTTGCTGAGACGGAGGGTTTTATTCTCGCCAATGGTTTCAGCGGACATGGATTTCAGCATAGCCCTGCTGTGGGGAAGGTGATCGCCGAGTTGATTGTGGAGGGGAAGGCGACGACCATTGATATCTCCCCCCTCTCGATGGAACGTTTCAAAAAAGGCGAGTGGATCCTAGAACCCATGACCGCCTTTAAAGAGTAAACCCCGTTAGAAGGTCTTCGACCTTCCAACAGGAAGGTTCACACGGGGCTTTAAACCCCGTGTTCGCTACAAAAGGAATTTTATCTTCATCCCCACTGCAAGCAGTGGGGTTTTCTAACGGGGTAAACCCATATAAAATCATAGGACCTTGGTAAGAAATTTGTTTATCATAGTGGGTGAAAATGAGGATGGTTCAATATTTTAATATGGCCTAAGGAGGTGGAAGTATGAAAAACAAAAAATGGCTGGTGGTCTTGATGATCGTCACTCTCTTCTTAATATTAAGATCTCTCACATTTGCTATTGATAGCAAATCGAACCGGGCGACGCTTCGAGGTCTTCATGGGGTTGGAGTACTGATCGAACAGTTATCCCCTGAGGTCGAAAGAGAAGGGCTCACCAAGAACCAACTCCAGATGAAAGTGGAATCAAAGCTTCGCACGTCAGGGATCAGGGTATTGACAAAAGAGGAATGCACCAACACACCAGGGGAACCATATCTGTACATCAATATTAATGTGAACACCACAAAAACAGAAAGTGACATTTACCCCTATACCATTGATGTGATGTTAATCCAAAAGGTTTCTCTCCTGCGCGATCCTAAACAAACCGCATACGCCGTGACTTGGTCAACCGGTGGGATCGGTTCAATTTTAAAACAGATATTGGATCAACTCCGAGGCAGTGTCGAAGAGGTGGTGGATGTCTTTATCAAAGCCTACCTTGCTGAAAACCCGAAATAGTCTTGAAATTGAGTTCGAATTATGTTAACTAATATAAATTCATTCAATCCTTTGAGATTGACCCCTTACCCCCTCTCTCTCCTTGGAGGGGAGAGAGGAATGTATATATTGCGTCTGCATTAATATCAAATTCAATTTGAGGTTCAGAAATGGCAAAAGTGTGTGAGATCTGTGGGAAAGGGCCGGTTTTTGGCCATAATGTAAGCCATGCCAATAACAAAACCCGTAGGGTTTGGTATCCCAATCTCCATAAAGTGAAGACCCTTAAAGAGGGAAGAACGATTCGAATGAAGGTCTGTTCCCGATGCCTTCGATCAGGATTGATCACCAAGGCGGCCTAATAACGCAAGGACAAAACGTAGGGAACGCAGATCTGCGTTCTCTACAGGGATTCGGCTTCTGTTTCAACCCTCGATCTTTCCACCCTATGAATCCCCTTGATCTTTTCAAGTCCCTTGATCACCTTTTTAAGATGGTTTAGATCCCGGATCTCCACCTCGAAAATACCGATCGCCTTTTTCTCGTCTGTTGTATCGACTCGGGCATTAGTGATGTTGGCTCCGTTGGAGGAGATCGAGTTGCTGATTTCAGCCAACAACCCCTTCTTATCCTCAGAAAAGACATGGATTCGGACAGGATAGCTGTATTCTTTTGTTGAATCCCATTCCACTTCAACCCTCCGATGAGGGTCATCGTCCATTGCATTCTGGCAATCGGCGGTATGAATGGTCACTCCTCGGCCTCGGGTGATGAACCCCACCACCTTGTCACCAGGTAGCGGGTTGCAACACCCAGCATAACGCACCATCACATTATCAATTCCCTTGATGAGAAGGGCATCCTTGGGACCACGGGTGAGTTTCTGGAAGAAGTGTTTCAGTCGCCCTTCCCTCTGTTCTTCTTTCTGTTGTTCCAACCTTTCCTGTGGGAGGAGCTTTCCGATGATCTGGTTGGCGGTGACCTTTCCATAGCCCACAGCAGCAATGAGATCATCCACTCCCTGGAAACTGAAGTCATTAGCGACTTTGGCTAATTCACCCGACTTGATCAATTTGGCCTGATGAAGGTCATATTTCCGAAGTTCCTTCTCCAGGATCTCCTTTCCGAGAGTGATTGATTTCTCTCTTTCTTCTGCTGTAAACCATTGACGAATTTTGGTTTTGGCCCGTGAGGTCTTGACAAATTTGAGCCAATCTTTGCTCGGCTTCTGATTGGGGGAGGTCATGATCTCGACGGTATCCCCGCTCCGGAGTTCATATTTCAGGGGGACAATCTTCCCGTTCACCTTTGCCCCTACGCAATGGTTCCCGATATCGGAGTGGATGCTATAAGCAAAATCAATAGGGGTCGCCCCGACGGGAAACTGCTTCACCGCACCCTTAGGAGTAAAGATATAGACCTCGTAGGGGAAGAGGTCCACCTTAACGCTCTCGATAAATTCTGCATCATCCTTTAAATCGTGTTGCCATTCCAAGAGCTGTCTCAGCCAGGTAAATCGCTTATCATCCGCTTCTTCAAAGACCCTTCCTTCTTTGTATTTCCAGTGGGCAGCAATGCCCTCTTCAGCAATCCGGTGCATCTCGTGGGTTCGAATCTGAATCTCAATCCGCTCTCCGTAAGGTCCGATGGCAGAGGTGTGAAGAGATTGATACATATTCTCCTTGGGGAGTCCGATATAGTCCTTGAATTTTCCTGGGATGGGTTTCCAGAGAGAGTGGATAATCCCTAACACGTCGTAGCACTCTTTAATGGAGTTGACGATCACCCGAAAGGCGGTGATGTCAAAGACCTGATCGAAATCGATGTTCTGATCCTTCATTTTCAAGTAGATGCTGTAGATCTGTTTAAGACGGCCGGTCACCTCCCCCTCGATGCGGTTTTCATAAAGTTTCTTCATCAAGGTCCGCTTCACTTCGTCAGTATAACGCGTTCTTTCTTTCTCCTTTTTTGCAATCTTGCGCCGGATCCCCTCGTAAATTTGAGGATTGAGGTATTGGAAGGCGAGGTCTTCCAACTCCGATTTGATCCAGTCGATTCCGAGCCGATGGGCCAACGGTGCGTAGATATCGAGGGTTTCCTGGGCAATCTTTGCCTGTTTTTCAGAGATGTGGTATTCGAGGGTTCGCATATTGTGGAGGCGGTCGGCCAGCTTGATCAGAATCACCCGGATGTCCTTCACCATGGCCAGGATCATCTTCCGGAAATTCTCTGCCTGGCCCTCTTCAGTGGATCGAAGGGAGATCTGGCTGATCTTGGTCACGCCGTCCACCAGCCCGGCGATCTCTTCGTCAAAGTTCTCCCGGATCTCTTTAAGGGTAGTGAGAGTATCCTCCACAGTATCGTGGAGCAGTCCGGTAGCCAAACTGGCGACATCGAGTCTCATTTGAGTGAGAATCCCAGCCACCTCAAGGGGATGGATCAGGTAAGGTTCTCCGGAAAGACGGACCTGACCTAAATGAACCTTGGCCGAAAAGACATAAGCCTTTCTTAAAAGGTCTGTGTCCGCATGGGGGTTGTAGGAAGTCAGCCGTTCTAAGACATCATTAAATCTCAGCATCTTTAATTTTATCTTACTATAACTACTGGAAAATTCAAGAGGGTTCTTATCAAATCCCCTCACCCCACCCTTTAGTAAACCCCGTATATCCTCGCCTTAAAGGACGGGGCTTTTCTTTATCTTTGGATTTGAAATTGCTTTCATCCCCAGTCTGAAGCTTGGGGCTTTCGGGATTATACGGGGTAAAGGAGGGTAATGGGGGATTTGAAAAAGTTTTGACAGTCAGGGAAGGGGAATCTATAATGTGTTTGCAAATATCTGGGAAAGGGCTCTCGATGAAACGATTCCTTTTTGGTATTTTAATTGCGGTAGCCATTGCCGGCCTCCTCTATTATCTCCTCACACAAGACAAGGAGGGAGGAAATACTTTCATCAAGGTCTCTGGAAATATTGAAACCACAGAGGTGGATGTCGGGTTTAAGATCGCCGGAAGGATTGTTAGCCTCACAGTCCAGGAGGGGGATTGGATTGAAAAAGGAAAAGAACTGGCTAGACTGGATGATGAGGACCTGCGCCTGCGTCTCGAATTGGCCCGAGCTACATTAATGTCGGCCCGGGCTCGTTTGAGTAAGCTCCTGGCAGGCTCGAGGCCAGAGGAATTGAGGGAAGCAGAGGCCAGCCTGAATCAGGCCAAGTTTGATCTGGAGAATAAGCAGGTCCAGTATGAACGTATGAAGACCCTCTTTCAGAGCCGAGTCATTCCTAAAGAGACTCTGGACAATGCAGAGACGGGGTTTAAGATCGCAAAGGAATCCTTTCAGAAGGCAATGGAAAGATACCTGCTGGTGAAAGAGGGGCCGAGGAAAGAGGATATCGAAGATGCTAGAGCCCAAGTGGATCAAGCCAAGGCTTCTCTGAAGCTTGCGGAGACACAGCTCAGTTACACGGTGCTCACCTCCCCCCTTTCCGGAGTCGTTCTGGTCAAATCGGGCGCGATCGGTGAGGTGGTCAATCCAGGCACCTCAATCCTCACCCTGGCCGATATCGAAAATGTCTGGTTAAAGGCTTATATCTCTGAGACCGATCTCAGTAAGGTGAAGTGGGGCCAAGAGGTGGTCGTCACCACAGATCTTCGTCCCAAGAAAGAGTATCAAGGGAAAATTTCCTTCATTTCCTCCCAGGCCGAATTCACGCCCAAACAGATTCAGACGGAAAAGGAGAGGGTGACCCTGGTATATCGGATAAAAGTGGATATCCCAAATCGTGATCGGGAATTGAAGCCCGGGATGCCAGCCGACGGACGGATTCTGCTGGCGCCGTCCTCGTCATCAAAGCCTTAGAGATTTAAGCAATGGGACGAAAATCCGAAATCCCTGCCTACCGGCAGGCAGGCGAATTTCGAAACTCGAAACAAATCCAAAATTCAAATCTCAAAATTTGAAAACACTTCTTTTTGTTTGGGTCATTTGTATTTTGAACATTCGTGCTTGTTTCGAATTTAGAGTTTCGTGCTTCGAATTAGGAGACTCCCTACACTCACCCTACGATTCATTTATTTCTTACTTACATTTTCGGTTATAAGAGTGCGTAAGGTCTGATGTTATCCATTCAAACCACCAGCCTGACCAAAACCTTTGGATCGTTGATCGCTGTCAACCAACTGAACCTGGAAGTGAAGACCGGGGAGATCTTTGGTCTGGTAGGTCCGGATGCGTCTGGGAAAACGACCACTCTTCGGATGCTATGTGGAATTCTTCCTCCAGACGGAGGAGAGGCAACGGTGGCGGGATGTGATATTCGGAAAGAGACAGAGTCTTTGAAAGAAAAAGTAGGTTATCTTCCACAGAGGTTTGGACTCTATGGGGACCTCACGGTTCTTGAGAACATCCATTTCTATGCAGATCTCTATCAGGTCCCAAAGAAAAGCAGAACAGAACGGATAGAAAGGCTCCTTCAGTTTGCCAATCTGAAGCCCTTTGGAAAGCGAAAGTCTCAGGATCTCTCCGGCGGGATGAAACAGAAGCTCGGGTTGATCTGTGCCCTGATCCATACTCCACAGATCCTTTTTTTGGATGAACCGACCGCAGGCGTTGATCCCCTCTCAAGAAGGGATTTCTGGATCATCCTCTATGATCTGTTGAAAGAGGGGGTGACCATCCTTTTTTCAACCTCTTATCTGGATGAAGCCGAGCGATGCAGCCACATCGGGATGATCTATCAGGGGGAGCTCTTAATCGCAGATACTCCCTCTGCCGTAAAGGCTCAAACGAAGGGGAGGATTTTAGAACTCCGGACAGAGAATAATCAGAGAAGTATGCGAATGCTCGAAGGTGTTGAATTACTTCGAGGCTTCGTCTTGTCCGGAGATAAAATCCATGTGCTCGTGGATGACCCCCGGGAAGGCGAGAGGGTGATTCGTGAGACGATAAAGGCACAGGGAATGGAGATCCTGGAACTAATGGAGGTCAGCCCCTCCCTCGAAGATGCTTTTGTCTCAATAGTAAGGGAGAGGAAAAAATATAATTAAGAGTTATGAATTTAGAATTATGAATCAACTACGAATTAATAACTCATAACTCATAACTATGCCAACGTTTGCGGTTGAAGTAGAAGATCTGGTTAAAACCTTCGGGGATTTTGTTGCAGTGGACCACATTAATTTCCAGGTGAACCACGGAGAAATCTTCGGATTTCTGGGGCCCAATGGTGCTGGGAAATCCACGACCATTCGTATGCTCTGTGGCCTCTTGATGCCCACGGCTGGGAAAGGGAGTGTGGCAGGATTTGATATCAAGGGTGAGCCAGAGAAGGTTAAACAGGTAATCGGTTACATGTCTCAAAAATTCTCACTCTACGAAGATCTGACGGTATTTGAAAATCTCCGTTTTTTTGGAGGAATTTATGGCCTATCCGGTTCTGTTCAGAAGAGAAGGGAGGAGCAGGCTCTGGAGATGGCCGGGCTGAAGGAACTCCGGGACCAGATCACCCGGACATTAGCGGTCGGCTGGAAACAGCGTCTCGCATTGGGCTGTGCCATTCTCCATGAACCTTCTATCCTTTTTCTGGATGAACCCACCGCGGGCGTCGATCCAATCTCGCGAAGGGATTTCTGGAGTTCGATCCGCGAAATGGGAGAAAGAGGCGTGACGACCTTTGTCACGACTCACTACATGGATGAAGCGGAATATTGCGATCGGTTAGCCCTGATCTATCAGGGGAAGATCATTGCTTTGGGGACCCCTTCTGAATTGAAATTGAAGACCCTGTCACAGGGGGTGATGGAGGTGGAATGTGATCCCCTCATGAGCGCCTTAGACCTTCTTAAAAAGGAACCCTGGATCTCTGAATCGGCAATATTCGGAGATAGCCTTCATGTGATCGTTAAGGAAGGGGTCGATGCAGAACAGGAGGTGACCGTTCTCTTTCAGAAATACGGGATTCTCCTGAAAAGGATGAACCGGATCAGACCTTCGTTAGAGGATGTCTTCGTTTCGTTGATTGAAGAAGAGGAGGAGAAGTGAGCCCCTCTCGCACCTGGGCGATTGCCCGGAAGGAGTTTCTCCACATCTCTCGTGATTTGAGGAGTCTTGCATTGGTCATATTGATGCCAGCGCTCTTGATGCTCCTCTTTGGGTATGCCGTCACCCTCGATGTGAAGAAAGTACCGATGGCCGTTTTGGATCGTGATGGAGCCCAAGAGAGTCTATCTTTTGTCCATCGATTCAGCGGTTCCCCTTATTTCGACCTTCACCTTTTTGTTCAAGATGAAAAGGAGATGAAGAGGCTTATCGACGAAGGAGCCATCAAGATGGGATTGGTCCTCCCGTGGGATTTCTCAAAGACGGTGAAGGCCGGGAAAAAGGCCATTGTCCAGATATTGCTGGACGGAAGCGATTCCAATTCTGCGAATATCATTCTCAGCTATGTCCAAGCGGTTGCCCGGGAATACACACAGGAAAAGACTTTCTTAAAAATAGAACGGATGGGGAGGAGAAGGCCGAATCCACCGGTGGAGGGTCGAACGAGAATTTGGTTTAATGAAGAACTGGAGTCGAAGAATTATTTTATTCCGGGACTGGTAGCAGTGATCATATCGATCATCGGTGTGCTCCTCACCGGTCAGGTGATCGTTCGGGAATGGGAGAAAGGGACCATGGAACTCCTCATCTCCACTCCGGTTCGAAAAGGTGAATTGATCATTGGAAAATTGTTTCCGTATTTTTTCTTAGGACTTTTGGACTTATGTCTGGCCGTTCTGATGGGCGTATGGGTCTTTCAGGTTCCTTTAAGAGGAACCCCCGTCCTCCTTTTTCTCCTCTCTTGTATCTATCTTATCGTGGCTTTGGCTCTCGGTTTGACCATCTCCACCATCGCCAGGACACAGCTTCAAGCGAATCAAATGGCCATGATCATCGGCTTCCTTCCTACGTTTCTTCTTTCAGGGTTTACCTTTGCCATCGCCAACATGCCCTTTTGGCTCCAGATCATCACTTATGGAATTGCCCCTCGTTATTATGTGACGATCGTGAAGGAAATCTTTCTGAAAGGGTCTGACATCACATTTTTATGGAAAGAGACCTTTATTTTAGTTGGAATGGGCCTATTAGGTCTTTTGATTGCGATCAAGATTTTTAAAAAGGAGTTGAGGTAAAAAAAAGAAAAAGAAGGATGGAATGCTGGAATGATGGAATAATGACACAAAAAAGACTTTAATTTTTGCCCAATATTCCAATATTCCAGTATTCCAACATTCCAAAAGGTTTTTATGTTTAACAGAGTTCGATACTTTTTCGTTAAAGAGTTGATTCAGGTTTTAAGAGATAAAAGGTTAAGGATCACCCTCATCTTCCCACCCATCTTTCAATTGATCGTTTTCGGTTACGCTGCAAATTTGGATGTGAAACATATCGCTACTGCTTTTCGGGATCTTGATCAGAGTGTCGATTCGAGGAATCTCATCGCTCGATTTTGCAGTTCGAAATATTTCAAAACCATCTCTTATCCTCAACATCCGCAGGAGATCGAAGATCTCATCAAAAAGGGGGAAATTGCCCTCAGCATCGATATCCCCAACGGTTTTTCGAAAAAATTAAAGAAGGGCGATACTGCTACTATCCAGATCATTGTCGATGGAACGGAGTCGAATACGGCAATGATTGCCTTAGGCTATGTGAGTAGAATTCTTTCAGAATATTCGACTGAGGTGATTACGAAGAGGCTTAATCGAGAAGGGGTGATGGATTTCGAGGAAGCCGGAGTGGAATTGGCACACCGAACCTGGTTCAACCCCAATTTTGAAAGTCGATACTTTTTTGTGCCAGGGGTCATTGCTTCCATTGCTTTTCTTATTCCCATTATTTTGACGGCTCAAGCGGTTGTGAGGGAGCGAGAAATAGGGACGCTCGAACAGATCATGGTCACCCCAATTCGTCCTTGGGAACTGGTTGTGGGAAAGACGCTTCCCTTTGCGTTGATCGGTTTTCTCGATGTTATCATGATTGCCCTCATCGGTGTATTCTGGTTTGAAGTTCCTCTTCGTGGAAATCCTTTTGTTCTTTTATTTGGTAGCCTTCTCTTCCTGATGAGTTCGGTAGGTGTTGGCCTTTTCATCTCAACTATCTCTTCGACACAGCAACAGGCTCAGATCTCTACTTTCTTTTTTATGATGCCTGCCTTTATCCTATCCGGTTTTGCCTTTCCCTTAGAGAACATGCCCGAATGGCTCCAATATATTACCTACATCAATCCATTAAGATACTTTTTAATCATTATCCGGGGTGTCTTTTTGAAGGGGATTGGTTTGGATATCCTCTGGCCTCAGATGCTGGCATTGGCCATTTTGGGAGGGTTTATGATCCTTTTAAGCTCACTGAGATTCCAGAAAAGATTAAAATAGAAAGGCTCCAAGGGGTCAAGGGTTCAAGTGGTCAAGTGAAAATCTTAGAGAATAAAAATTTAGTCCACTGAACACTAGAACCCATGAACCCTGGAACCCTTAGGAATGAGGTCGAAGAGGAAAACTGGGTGGTAACCTCATGAAGAAACTGCTGATGGAAATTTACCGGAAGCTATACCAGGCTTACGGGCCACGACACTGGTGGCCTGGCGAGACCACCTTTGAGGTGATGGTGGGAGCGATCCTCACTCAAAATACTTCTTGGAAAAATGTGGAAAAGGCAATTCAACAACTTAAGGAGAAAAAGGTTTTAGATACGAAAGGGATCCATCAACTTAAAAAATCACAGCTTGCCTCTCTCATCAAATCATCAGGTTACTATCGAATCAAGGCAGATCGGTTGAAGACCTTTGCGAATTTTCTATTTGAAAATTACGAGGGAAATGTTAACAGGATGAGAAAAGAAGAACTCAAATCGTTGAGGGCAAAGCTACTCGGGGTCAAAGGGATTGGACCTGAAACGGCAGATAGCATCCTCCTCTACGGCCTGAAAAAACCCATTTTTGTTGTGGATGCCTATACGAAAAGGATCCTTTCACGGCATGGGGTAGTCTCAGAGGGGGCTACCTATGAAGATGTCCAGAGACTCTTTATGGAAAATCTTCCCCCGGATGAGAGGTTATTCAATGAATATCATGCATTGCTCGTCCATCTTGGGAAGACACTGTGTAAAAGGGTGCCAAGATGTGATATATGTCCATTAAAAAGGATGAAAATAGGAAATAGGAAATAGAAAGTGGGAAGTTAGAAATATTTTCCATAAGCTGCTGTTCATGGTTTATAGTTCATCGTTCACTGTAAGGAAATGGCTTACTGGGAGAAAGAGATTCGAAGTTTGGTAGGGAGAGCGATCCACCGCTATGGGTTGATTCAGAACGGGGATCGAATCCTGGTTGGGGTCTCTGGAGGGAAGGATAGCCTTTCACTCCTCCACCTTCTCCACGAGAGGAGAAAAAGGGTTCAAACCGATTATGAATTGATTCCGGTTCACATCGACCTCGGTTTTGACTCCGGGCGAGCTGAAATTCTGAAGGAATATTTTAAAGAGAAGGGTTTCTCCTATCATATCGAATTCACAGACATCGGGAGGAAAGCCAATAGTTCTGAGAATCGGGAGAACCCCTGTTTCCTCTGCGCCTGGGAGAGAAGAAAGAAGATCTTTTATCTGGCCCATCGGTTGAGGTGCAACAAGATCGCCCTTGGCCATCATCAAGACGACATCATTGAAACCCTTCTTCTCAATATTTTTTACAGTGGTGAGATCAGCACCATGCTCCCCCTCCAAACCTTGTTCAAAGGGAAGATCACCCTCATCCGTCCCCTCGTCCTGGTGGAGGAGAAGAAGATTGAGAGGTTTGCCCGGGAGATGGACCTTCCCTTTGGCCCCAGCGGTTGTCCAAGTTCTGGAAAGACAAAGAGAAGGGAAGTGAAAGAATTAATCGAAACCCTGACGAAAAAGAACCACCGGGTAAAGGGGAATATCTTTCGGTCCCTATCTAACATCAGACTGGATTATATGTTATAGGAAAAGTGAAATGGGAACCATCAGTCATCCAAGAATTTACTGCTTGACAATTTTCTTGAGGTTAAGTATTTTTTAACTAAATTAAATATATTTTAAATTTGAAAGGGGGTCAACATGAAACACAGGGGAGTGAAAACAGTTGTAGGTGTATTATTTTTCATGCTGATGTTGGGAGGAATGGCGGTCGCAAAGGAGACCACGATTGGTGTCATCGTGGTCGATGTCCAGGGAGATTTTACAAAATTTAAAAATGGTTCATTAGCTGTGGAGGGGACCGATGGAGCCTACGTGAAAATGGTCGAAGATAGCACGAAGAAATTGAAAGCAACAGGCTTTCCAATCTTTGCAACCCAGGATTGGCATCCTGCCAATCATCTCTCGTTTTATACAAACCATCCAGGGAAGAAAGCATTTGATGTGATCAAGCTTCATGGAAAGGACCAGGTTCTGTGGCCGCCCCATTGCGTCCAAAAATCGCCAGGAGCAGAAGTTTTGCTGGATAAGAAATTGTTTCTGGGTACGGTCAAAAAAGGAATGGATACCCAATATGACAGTTATTCTGGTTTTCAAGATGATGGCGGGAAAAAGACGGACCTGGACAAACTTCTCAAGAAAAATAAAATCAAAACGGTGGTAGTCTATGGCATTGCCACCGATTATTGTGTGAAGGCGACGGCACTTGATGCGGCAGCAGCAGGATATAAAGTAATTTTAATCAAAAATCTTTGCAGGGGTGTAGCACCAGATACATCTCAAAAGGCGGTTGAGGAGATGAAGGCCAAAGGCATCATCGCCTTCGACGATCTGGATATAGAAAAAATCGTAACATTTTAGCCAAATAAAGTGCCCGAAATTTTTTTTAAAAGTAGCACTGGCGTTTTTAGAAGCAATATGCTATATCATGGCCCATGGAGATATTGCTTATCATCCGGGGCCGAGAGATACGA
>JBFMAE010000093.1:0-4523 GCA_040756085.1 Thermodesulfobacteriota bacterium
ATCTTTTTAAATAACCTTTGACATCCTCTCCATTTCTGCCTATATATATATCATATATATCATTAAAACTCAGACCGGTTTTTATTAAGCGCTAAAGATGAAGAGATGCAAACTTATTATCGTCCTTATAACTCTTTTCTCAGTGATTTCCCTATTTTTTTATGCTTTATGTCAAAATAGTTTTGCAGAAGTAAAAGAAATTCCCATTAACGGGGGGATTTATAAAAGGCCCCTTGAATTCAATCCAAAAACCCTCGATCCCGCATTATCGATCGACATTCATGCTGTGACCGTGATCCAACAGCTCTTTGATGGTCTGGTTCAATTCGATAAAGACCTCAATATTATTCCTGCCATTGCCAAATCATGGAAAATTTCCCACGATGGACTTACCTACACCTTTTACTTAAAAGAGGGAGTTAAATTTCATAATGGGAGAGAGGTCATCGCCGAGGATTTTATCTATTCCATCACCCGAATCATTGATCCCAAAACGAAATCTACCGCTGCCAATTTATTGGATAAAATCATTGGGTTTAAGGAATTTCAGGATGGGAAAGCATCTCAAATAAAAGGGCTCAAAGCCATTGATAAACATTCATTCGAAATTAAGTTATTTGAACCCTATTCTCCATTTCTTTCTGTTTTAGGGATGAATAAATTTAAGGTGTTGCCGAAGGAGGAGATTGGAAAATTAGGTACCGATTTTGGAAAATCTCCCGTGGGGACAGGGCCATTTAAATTCTTATCGATGAAAGAAGGAGAGGAAATCATCCTCGAAGCAAATCAGGACTATTTTGAAGGAAGGCCTTATCTGGATAAAATCATTTTTAAGATTTTTCATGGAGCACCGCGTGAAAATATCCTTAAAGAATTTAAAGAAGGGAAACTTGAGGAATCATTCATCCCTCCTGAGGAATTGGAAAATGTTGTAAAAGAAAGACTTTATTCTTTCATACAAAAGCCTATCCTTTCCCTAAGATTTTATGGGCTAAATGCCATGTCAAAACCTTTAGATAATAAGAAACTGAGAAAGGCTATTAATTTTGTAATCGATAAAAAATTTATCATCTCTGAAATCCACAAAAACCAGTTCAATTTAGCCAAAGGCATCCTGCCTCCCGGAATGCCAGGTTATGATCCAAAGAAAAATCCTTATCCATTGAACGAAAGACAGGCTCTCAAACTTCTATCTGAAACAGGTTTTCCAAAGGGGAGAGGTGTTCCACCTCTGGAAATATGGAGTGCAACGAGAGCCATGGCCGCCCAGAGGGAATTGAGCGAGATTCAATCCCAACTAAAAAAAGTTGGGATTTCAACCAGAATAAATTTTGAAACGAACTGGCCAAGCTTCGAATCGATGCTCAAGACAAATAAGGCTCCTATTTTTATCTATGCCTGGTATGCTGATTTTCCGGATCCCGATAACTTCCTAGGAATACTCTTCCACTCCAAATCGAAATACAATTATACCGCATATCATAATCTGGAATTGGATCGTCTCCTCGATAAGGCAAAGACAGAAAGGGATTACCTGAAACGGATGGACATGTATCGGAAGATCGAAGAGATTGTTTTGGATGATGCACCGATCGTCCCCATGGTTAACCATTTATTCCAGATGGCATACCAGCCTTATGTCAGGGGCATTGAGGTGAATGCTCTCGGTGGTCCTTATATTCCAATGAAGAAGATCTGGTTGAAAAAGGATTAGTGCTCAATAGGTTAAGGTAAGTAAGCCTATTTCGGTTAGGTCGAAGGGTTAAGGCGAATTATTTTTAGCCCATTGACCTCACCCATTGACCAAACGGGCCCTGTACCATATTAGGTTCAGGGCGGGCATCATTACCATAACCCTCACACCAAAGACCTTTTATCTTCTCCAAATGGATTCTAAAAAAGAACCGAAATCCATTCGTCTTCAAACCCGACTCATTTTCTACTCTACTTTCCTCATCCTCCTTCTCATGGGCTTGGTCATTATCATCGTGGAAAAGCGGCAGACCGAAACGATTCAGGAGGAGGCTAAGAAGCGGGGGATGGCCATTGCCAGGAATTTGGCTGCAGTGAGCACCAATGCCCTTCTCACCTACAACTATGTTTCCCTCGAGCAGAATGCAGAGAAAGTAGCCCTTGAAGAAGATATCGTATACGTGATCATCCACGACAAGGAGAACAAGGTAGCTGCCTACAGTCAGCACGATGAGAAACAGGGGATGCTTCTGACGGATGAGGCAAGCCAGAATGCTGTGATGGCGAAAGAGCCTTTGATCCAATCGACTCTCCAAGGTGAAAAGAAGACCCGGGGCCTGGATATCTCCATCCCGGTTTATATCAGAGAATCTCAGGAGAAGTGGGGAACCATCCGGATTGGCCTCTCCTTGGAGAAGATGTCCAATCAGATTCTAAAGACCCGTCTCAACCTCCTCCTTTTAGGTTTCTTCGCTATCGCTCTTGGTATTCTCGGATCAATTTTCTTCGCCAGACGAATCACCCAACCCATCTCCAAATTGGTGGGGATGACTATCGCCACTGCGAAAGGAGATCTCGAGCAGGTGATCGATATTCATACCGGAGATGAAATTGAAGAACTGGGACAAAATTTCAACCTCATGATCCAGCAGATTCGTCTTCATCGAACAGAACTGGAGAACCAGCTTCGGAAGATTACATCCCTCAAGGCCTATAATGATAATATCATTTCCTCGATGACGAATGGGTTGATCACCATCGATCTGGAAGAGAAGATCGTCACCCTCAATGAAATGGCTGAACGAATTCTGGGAAAGGAAAGAGGGAAAATCGTAGGTCTTTCGTTAGAGGGAGCCCTGGATGAAAATTCTCCTCTTTACCGGATGATGAGCGAAACATTATCCCGTGAAGAAGGAATTTTCCGTTCAGAAATGGAATTGAAAAAAGATGAGGAAAGCCTCTGGTTGACTGCCAGCACTTCATTGCTCACCGATGGAGAAGGCAAGAGAATGGGAGCCATGGTCGTCTTCCAAGATATCACTGAGATCAAAGCCCTCGAGGAGAAACTTCGACTGGCAGATCGACTGGCTGCCCTCGGAACCCTTTCCGCAGGGCTAGCCCACGAGATTAAAAATCCCCTCTCTGCCATCAAGACCTTTGTCCAGCTCCTTCCCAAGAAGTTTGAAAACCGGCCTTTTATGGAGAAGTTCAATATCACGGTCCCCCGGGAGATCGATAGAATCAATCAATTGGTAGAGGACCTGCTGGAATTGACCAGAAAGAGGGTGCGGCCTCTGGTCCCTCTGGATGTAAACCATCTCATCTTTCAGGTCATTGATCTTCACGACGAGGAGATGAGGAGGAAACAGATTCATTTCGAAGACCATCTGGATAAAATACTTCCTCCCATCGATGGCGACTCGGAGACGCTTTTTCGGGCCTTCTCCAATCTGGTCATCAATGCAATTCAGGCAATGCCGAATGGTGGATCCCTGATCATCTCCTCCGAACATGATCCACTTTCCTCTATGGCTAAAATCATTTTCAGGGATACAGGGATTGGCATGGATGAAGAGACAACCAAGAACCTCTTCAACCCGTTCTTTACAACCAAGGACAAAGGCGTTGGACTTGGAATGTCCCTCACCCGAAAGATCATTGAAGACCATCGTGGGACGATTGAAGTGAGCAGTGAGAAAGGAAAAGGAACCACCTTCGCATTAAGGCTCCCTGTTGTAAAAGTTTAGAATTGCCTATAAATATAGGCAATCATTCCCGACCTGTTGAAACCTCCCACTCACTCTTCCGTAGTATAACTTATTGAAATCTAAGAGGATTTATTTTTTGTCAGAATTAGAGCCCATTGGCATTCTAATTGCTATATAAAATTTGTCGTCTTGTCCATTTGAATTGGATGGAAGTGAAATGCCTTATCCACTGGTAGACTATCTATTAAAGGCTGAGTGGAGAAAGGGATGATTGCAGGAGGTAGTGTTTTTATAAGATGTCGACAGACAGGGCGAATTGAAGAGATGAAGATAGATGGAGAATTTTATCGTGGAGGAAAATTATGGAACAGTTTTCAAAACGTATTTTAGTGGTGGATGATGATCAGGGTATTTTGGATTCCTTCGAAGTCATGCTGGGTGACCGTTACGACCTGGTCAAGGCGGAAAACGGTTATGAGGCTCTCCGTATCCTTGAGACCGATCCGCCCAAACTAATGTTTTTAGATATCCAGATGCCTGGCTTAGATGGGATAGATATCCTAAAAAGACTTCAGAAGGATCAAAAGGATGTGGGTGTCGTTATCATCACAGCCACCCATCAAGAGGAGACGGAAGAGGAGGCGAAATCCTTGGGGATCATTGATTATCTAAGGAAGCCTCTCGATATCGCTGAGGTCGAGAGGCTTGCATCACAAGTTCTCTCTTGATGATGTGGCAAAGAAATGCATTGATTTGGGTTTTTCCTACTTGCCATTCCAAGATTTCGGTCTTCACGGGAATGACTGATTGAAACGTTAAATAGAGGATCACAGATTTCTCAGA
>JBFMAE010000094.1:0-2012 GCA_040756085.1 Thermodesulfobacteriota bacterium
CTGGAACTCCGATATAAGGATTGAAAAAAAATAAAAAATTTTTTGGGATACGGACCGATTTGCAATTTGGAGTTGTAATCCGGAGTTGCCTCAGGAATGCATTTGAGAGGCTTTGTGTGGCTTAATGAGACATGGTTTTGGTATAGGACACGGGGGGAGTCATGGAATAAAAAATAATGTCTCTATAGCCACTAAAAACAGTTTTTAACTGATTGATATTATTACACTATTTCAATTTTCCGATTTGACAATCGCATTTCTTTATGCTTATGCTGTGGGGGATGGTAACCAAAGAACAGATGCAAAACACCTTGGTTGAGCGACTCTTCTGGCACACGGCAGAGCGAGATGATTCAAAAGTGGCCCAGCATTTATTTTGTCGTAAAGAGATGGACACGGTCTATACGCTGGACGAAGCCACCCTGTTTGATTTCTTCTTTCACTATTTGCGCGAGATTGAAGTTTTTCCTCTCTTAGAGAATCTTGATCCCCAGACTCAAGAGAGACAAAACATTGCCTTTCTTCAATTGGTGTTGATCTTTTTGATGAAGGTGATTGGTTCGATACCCAAGATGGAGCCGGTGTGGGAGCTTCTGCTGACCGATGAGTTACTGATGAGTCTTTGCGGGTTTAATGCATACCAGGTGAAGAATGGCAGTTGTGAGAGGGGAACTAAACTTCGCAAGACGCCCGTGCCGGAGGTACGGGGAGCGATCTGTGTGGACACGTTGGCCAACCAGATTACGGAGATCACGCCACGGCGGATAGAGCATTTCTTTAATCGATGTATTGAGCAATTAGCACAGGCCCATGTATTTCCCAAATATATTCATGCGGCCTGTGATACGACGCTCTATGAGACGACGGATCGCTATGAGGGGTGTGGCAAGGTTCTGCGAGAGCGGAAGGTTAAGGCTCGGGGCTATCGTAAGGCTGGGGAACTCAAAGAGGTCAAGGTGATGCTCTATGGGTGGAAGATCTGGGCGATCTATGAGCTTCAGACAGGGATTCCTTTAGCGATTAAGATCGACACGATTGAGAAGCCCGATAATCTGCATGTTCTGGCAGTCCTGGAGCAGGCAAAAGAGAATGTGAAGGCAAGCAGCGTGATTCGTTCCTTGGTGGTAGACCGGGCCTTTCTGGACGGGAAGAGCTTATATGAGATTGATCGGCAGGGACTTGAATTTGTGATTCCTTTGAAGAGCAATATGGAGGCGACGAAGGATGCCCGAGCCCTTGCCTTAGATCGAGAGGGGGCGACGTGTATTGAGAAGACACGGGAAGTCGTGGTGACCCATGGCTATGGAAAGAAGAAATTTGAGGAGAAGGTGGTCACCACCTTAGTGGGGGTTCCAGGGCTAATGAGCTGTGATTGGTTTAACCCAGAGGGGTCCGAGGCCAACACGAGCAAGAAAGATTATGAGCCGATTCCTCTCAATGCGGTGGTGGTCAAGACCTGGAACAACCAAACGCCCCCGGTGGATAAGCAGGTGGTTTTTGTGACCAATCGAGAGGTGAAAGATCCCTTTGTTGCTTTTGACCGTTATGATGATCGCAGTCTGATGGAAAACAATCTCTTTCGTGAGGCCAAACAGAACTGGCATCTGGAAGATCCTCCAAAGAAGACGAGGGAGGGAGTTTTTGTGCAGGTCTATATGGTGATGGCCATGAAGGCTCTGACGAAGGCATTTTTAATGTGGCAGGAGGAACAAGCTCGTCTTGATGCATTAGGCCGGGAGACCACCTGGGAGATGTATCGTCGAAAGCTTAAAATGCTCAACCGCAATAAACTGATCGTTTTTGTGGAGGCATACTTTGGGATCTTTCTTTCTCACGAAGTGATTATGTTGGTGGATGTACCTGTTCACAAAACGGCCAAAGAACTGGGAGTAACCCGGGCCTCGATCTATACTAAGTACACCGGACTTTCGCCTCCTTGATTCATCCACATACTTGCGGCTAATCGATTTGCGGCACCATAACTATCTTTGATCCTTATATCGGAGTTCCAG
>JBFMAE010000095.1:0-5899 GCA_040756085.1 Thermodesulfobacteriota bacterium
TGATGCTGATACAAAGGGACCCCTTCGTGAAATCCATCGAAGGGTGGGAACAACAATCTTCTTTGAATCTTCAGGTGGCCAAGCGGATAAATTAGGCCATCTTCCCGAGCTTCGATTCGCGCTGGGTGAGCCTGAGATAGACACTACCTCCATCGATAATGCGGCTATGGCCTTAGAAGCGAAATCTTTTTTTATCCGAAGAGTCGGCTCAGACGGATTTCAAATTCGCCATCAACCAACGCTGAAAAAAGTCGTTAATGACCGCAGGGCATCACTCGATTATGAGACAGAGATCAAACCTGAGATGCGTAAGTTAGTAAAAAGAGAGTTTGAGCGAGGGGCAAGTATTCCTATTATTTTCTTTCCTGGGGATGGCGCTGCGGTTCAAGATTCGCCAAAACTTACACTAATCGTTATGGATCCAGAGCTTGAATGGACCGCAGCGTGGCCGGTACGTCAACAATTAGCGGAATGGACCAAGCAACATGGAAAATCTCCTCGGCTTTATCCGGGCGCACTCATATGGTGTCTAAGAAAACAAGGGAGAGACTTACGAAACAAGGCCGAGTTGCTCATTGCTTGGCAAAAAGTATCGTCTGAGGTGGCACAAGGTACCTTAGGAACAGATTTTGACAAGGCAGATCGCTCGGACATTCAAGCTAAGGTCAAAGGGGCAGAGGATGACGTTAAAGATGAGGTCTGGGGTGAATATCGTTTCGTGATCATTGCCGATAATAAGGAACCAGATGGCCTCCAGGCCATAGATTTAGGTGCAGGCCACGCAAGTGCCGCGGAAACTCTCTGCGGAAGAGTGATTACGGCACTAAAATCTAAAGCTCTACTTAACGAGTCGGTGGGTGCTGGATACATTGATAGGAACTGGCCACCGGCATTAAAGGATTCTGGTGCATGGCCGCTTGCGAGTTTAAGGCAGAGTTTTCTTAATGGAGCACTAACACGCCTTTTAGATCCAGATGTGGTTTTACGAAACAAAACTGTTGAATTTGTGGGCAGGGGTGACTTTGGCCTTGCTTCGGGACAAAAACCAGATGGCACGTTTGATCGGGTCTGGTTTGAGGAACAAATTTCTTCAGATGAGGTATCTTTCGATGCAGGTGTTTTTCTATTAAAAAAGGCTAAAGGGAAAGCTCTTAAGGTCGGGGTGGAACTGGAGCCTGGAGTTGTGGTTGGCCCGGGCCTTCAAGAAGAGCCCGAGGAGATCAAGAAACTGGAAAAGAGGGAAGAACCAACACCCGGCATTCAAACAAGAACACTCCGTTTAGTTGGCACTGTACCCCCTGAAATTTGGAACCGATTGGGGACCAAGATTATCCCCAAACTCAAATCAGGTTCCGATCTCAAGATTGGAGTGGATTTTTCAGTTACCGTAAATGCTGATTCAGTGCGAAGCATTGAATCCGACCTCCGCCAAATCCTTGAAGATTTAGGACTCAAAGGTAAAATCAATATCGAGTAAGAGGAAGTTTCAGATGATTAATTAAATATTTGCTCTGGGAGGTAAGTATACGTCACACATTTAGTTTTCCCGAGGGTATTCGGGGAGTGCTTAAAAACCACATTGAGAAAGCTGTGTCGGGAATTGATATGAAAAGATACCTTCAGGAGCCTGCATATACCGCCGCCTTAGCAAGGAGCCTAGAAGGGGCTGTTTATAAGGGGGAAGACGGATAGGTAAAGATTGAATCAACGATTGTCAGTGATAGAGGACCTCATTCAGCCGAAAAAAGATTCGAGAGGGGGACGTGGTTGACAGAGTTGAATTATTCGAAAATCGAGTTTAGGTATCATCCATAAAAAAGTGGGCCTAATCAAAGGCTAAATGCAGAACTTAGAGGATTCGAGAACTGGTGGATTAGGCCTTAACGATTTTTTTCTTCCATTGTTTCATATTTTTTGTCACATTTCGAGTATCGATGATCAGGGGCGCATGCTTAACAATCCATTGATAATCAATGTGACTGTGATCTGTGACCACCACGACGACATCCATCCGGTGAAGCAACTTCTTTGTGAGAGGAGAGGACTTTAACTTAAAATGGTATTTTCTAAAGGGAGGGAGCAATGGGATATGGGAATCGTGATAGAAAATGGTTGCTCCCTTTTTCCGTAGAAGATCCATGATGGCCAGGGCAGGGGATTCCCTGGCATCGTCCACATCCTTTTTATAGGCCACGCCCAGGATCAAGATTTTTGCCCCTTTGATACTCTTCCCCCTTTCATTCAAGGCATCCAGAGTCTTGGAAACCACATAATAAGGGATAGAGACATTAATCTCCCCGGCTAACTGAATGAACTTTGTTGTAAAATCGTACTCCCGGGCCTTCCAGGAGAGATAGAAGGGATCGATAGGGATGCAGTGCCCTCCCATTCCAGGTCCGGGATAGAAAGGTGAAAATCCAAAGGGTTTGGTACTTGCCGCTTCGATGACTTCCCAAATGTCGATCTCCATTCGATCGGCCAGCATTTTCAATTCGTTCACCAGAGCAATATTCACACTTCGATAGATATTTTCAAGAAGCTTTGTCAATTCAGCAATCCGGGGAGATGAGACAGGGACGACCTTCTGAATAATTTGGCGATAAAGAGAGACAGCTACTTTCTGGCAGGAGGGAGTGACTCCAGATACCACCTTCGGGATCTGATGAGTGGTAAATCGTTTATTTCCCGGATCCTCCCTCTCCGGAGAGTAGGCAAGGGAAAAATCTTTTCCTATTTTCAAGCCGGTGGATGATAACTTGGGAAGAATCAATTCTTCAGTGGTGCCCGGGTAACTGGTGCTTTCCAGGACGACCAATTGCCCTTTCCTTAGATGTTCGCGGATCGATTCGGTCGTCTTTTCTATATACTGGAGATCGGGTTCCATCTTTTCGGTCAGCGGAGTGGGCACGCAGATCAGGATACAATCTGGTTCGATAAGACGGGAAAAATCGTCGGTCACATCTAAGAGGCCACTCCGGACCCATTGGGAAATGCGGGAGGAAGGGATGGATTTCAAATAGCTTTTCCCTTTCTTCAGCGTCGTTACTTTTTTTGAATCCACATCAAACCCCAGGACTCGAAAACCTTCTTCACAAAATCTTAGGACCAGAGGAAGGCCAACGTATCCCATACCGATGATACCCACCGAGGCCTTTTTTTGAAGAATCTTTTGAATGAGTTGATTCATGTTGTTCGCTTTCATAAATCCTCTTTCTGGAATAATGGAATACCGGAATAATGGGAAAAAGAATAGTTTTCCTAAAAAATTTCTTTACCACCCCAGTGTTCCATCATTCCAACATTCCATGATTCCGATAGAACGCCTTAATTCGATCCACCACCGCCACCTGTTGGTCTTCGGTCAACTCCGGATAAATCGGTAAGGCAAGGACCTCTCCAGCCGCCTTCTCAGAGGCTGGAAAATCTCCGTGACGATGTTTCAGAAAGGAGTAACATTCCTGTAAATGGAGAGGCACGGGGTAATAGACCTCCGTCCCAATCCCTTCCTCCATCAGAAACTGTCTCAGTTCGTCCCTTCTTGGAACACGGATCACATACTGATGAAAGATATGACGATTTCCATATTGAATCGTAGGGAGCCGAAAGCCAGGGACAGAAGGAAGGAGGTCCTGAAATAACGATTGATAACGTACGGCTTTCCTCTGCCTTTCAGCAGTCCATCTCTCCAGGTGTTTGAACTTCGTGAGAAGGATGGCTGCCTGAATCGTATCAAGCCGGCTATTAATTCCAATCCATTTATGGAAATATTTCGGTTGACTTCCATGGACTCTCAGGATCCGAATATTTTCAGCCCAGTGGGGATTGTCAGTCACCACTATCCCCGCATCTCCAAAGGCCCCAAGGTTTTTTGTGGGAAAAAAGGAAAAGCATCCGAGATCTCCCATCTGTCCGGCCCTCCGCCCATCCTCATCGGGGTGAGGCTTGTATTCAGCTCCCAGGGCCTGCGCGGCATCTTCGATCACAAAGAGTTGCTTTGTTTTTGCAATGTGAAGAAGAGGATCCATATCTGCGCACTGACCATAGAGATGGACGGGGATGACCGCTTTCGTTTTCGGTGTGATCTTCTCCTCAATCTTGGAGGGATCGATATTGTAGGACTCTGGATCGATATCCACAAAAACAGGAATCGCTCCGATACGGGAGACAACCCCTGCCGTGGCAAAGAAAGTAAAGGGGGGGAGGATGACCTCATCTCCTGCCCCGATTCCTAAAGTCATCAATGATAAGAGGAGAGCATCCGATCCGGAAGCGACACCGACGGCATACCGGGTCTGGCAATATCGGGCGATGGTTTGCTCCAGGGCCTCTACTTGAGATCCTAAGATGAATTGTTGGGTCTTAAATACTTCATCCAGAGCAGATTTGATTTCCTTTTCTATGGTGGTGAACTGGGAAGTTAAGTCAAAAAAGGGAACTTTCATCTTCATCAAATAATTTTTCCTTTCAATAAGGTAAAAACGCTGGTGCTGACTGGTAATGTGCCGGAATCCCGTCTTTTAAGCGAGGTATTAGGCATAGTATGAAATAACATTACATTGTCGGGAAGCCCTGCCCTTATTTGGGCACGGACTTCAAATTAAGATAAAAAAAATTGATAGTCAAGGCCATTTTTCAAAGATATAATATGAATTATTTCAATCTTCGACGGCGATTTCAAAACATCCTGTCCAATTAGCTAAGGTAGAACATTTAGAGAGGATGTTTCAACACATGGAAAAAACACTCTTGAAGGTTGGGTTCTTGGATGCCAATCAACCAAAGAGAATCATGAGGGTGCTGAGACGGTTATTGGGAAGGAGCCAGATGGAAGAAAGGGAGGTCCAAATCTTTCAGGGCATATGTCAAATAGAGGGGTATTTAAGAAGAGGTGGGAAAAAAGAAGATCTTAAGGATGGAAGGGAGAAAATAAGATGTTCGAGAAATGGATGGGAATGATTCTATGTTCCTTTATTGCAATAAGCTTTGTAGGGGTAGGAATGGGTCAGGCTTCTATCTCACTTTCCAGACCTTCTTGGGATGGGAAGGTTTCCGTGGAGAAGGCGATTAAGGAGAGACGGACGGTTCGAGATTTTAAGGAAAGACCTCTTCCTCTCACTCACCTCTCTCAACTCTTATGGGCCGCACAGGGGATTACGGATCCAAAAGAGGGGAAACGGGCTGCTCCCTCTGGAGGTGCCCTTTATCCTCTGGATATTTACCTGATCGTCGGAGAAAAAGGGGTGGTAGGTATAGAGGCGGGTGTCTACCACTACTTACCAGAAAAACATTCCATCTCACCGATCTCCAAAGGGGATCGCCGAAAAGAGATCGCCTCCGTTTCTTTAAGGCAGATGTGGATGGCCAGGGCTCCTGTCCTATTTATCATCACAGCTGAATATCGGAGGATTACCAGGAAATATGGTGAAAGAGGTATCCGATATGCGCTTATCGAAGTGGGCCATGTGGGTCAAAATCTATTCCTTCAGGCCGAAGCCCTTGGATTGGGAGCAGGCATGGTTGGAGCCTTCTATGATGTGGATGTTTTAAAAGTGATGGGCGCCCCACCCCAACACGAGCCCTTATTGATTATGCCTGTAGGCTACAAGAGATAAAAAGGTGGAATGATGGATTACTGGAAGAGTGGAAGAATGGGTTAAAGCGTTACCCCATTCTTCCATTATTCCACTATTCCAATAATCTTCCCGATCTACTTCTTCACCTCTAAAAATGGTTTGAGGAGGTCGATCGGTACAGGAAAGATTGTAGTAGAGTTTTTCTCTGTGGCGACCTCTGTTAAGGTTTGAAGAAATCTTAATTGGATGGCTGCAGGATTGACACTGATCACATTGGCAGCCTGAGCTAATTTTTCTGCAGCCTGAAATTCCCCATCCGCATGGAT